>JANLZV010000250.1:0-1916 GCA_031366425.1 Pyrinomonadaceae bacterium
CCCAAAATTTATTTCAACGACACGATGTATGCAGGTAACGGCGAGCACTACTTCAAGGTGGGACTGTCGGCGATTCATTGTATCGACGAGGCACTCGCGCAAGCGAAGCAAAACGAGGTGCGCACGATCCTGGATTTTCCTTGCGGCAGCGGACGCGTGCTCCGGTTTCTGCGTCAGCGTTTTCCCGAGTCCGAAATTACGGCCTGCGAACTTACGGCCGGACCGGTTGGTTTTTGCGCGCGCACCTTTAACGCCGCTCCTGCTTTTTCTTCGCTCAACCTCGATGAGGTTTCGCTGGGTAAGAATTTTGATTTGATCTGGTGCGGCTCGCTGGCTACTCATCTGAACGAACGCGGGATCGTCTCTTTGCTCAGACTCTTCCAGCGTCATCTGGCCCCAGGCGGCATCATGATTTTTACCACCCATGGTGATTTTGTAGTCCGGAGAATTCCGACGCGCGATTTTGAATACGGCCTGGCGTCGGAACAGATCGATAGGATTGGAGTTGACTACCCTCAGACCGGTTACGGGTTTGAGGATTATCCGGGTGAGAAAGACTATGGGGTTTCGCTGACATCGCCCCAGTGGATTCGCGCGCGCGTTCAAGAGTTGGGCGGTCTGCGCGAGGTCTACTTTAAAGAACGCGGCTGGGACAATCATCAGGACGTTTTTGGTTTCGTAGCTGAGTAAGCTGCGCGACGTCGCGGGCGATTCCCTCAAACGTCGATCCTGCCATATCGCTCGTTTGCCTTTCGTTGACGCGTCTCCGCCCGCCGGCGCAGCAACGAATTGGGAGCCAACAGTCGCAAGAGAATTCTGGCCGTAGCGCGTGGCGACTCAGCGCCTCGCGAATTATTCATTAGCAAACTCAGCGCGGCCGATTTTTGTCCGACTCGCAGAAAATCTTCGGCGCGTCGAAACTTCGTCGCCCTTTGCAAGGCTGCGACCTGCTCGGCAGTAAAACCAAACCGTAGTGCGGCCTCGCGCTGCGCTTTTAATTGTTCCTCCAGCATCAGCGTCTGGTCCCAACTGACATTCGAAGCGTGACGGCGCCACGCCGACAAGACGCGCGGGTCAAACGCAAACTCTCCTTCGGCGCTCAGACGCAGGTATAAATCGTAATCTTCCAATCTTGAATGTTCGTTCCAACGTTGTTGCTCGAGGACGCGGCGTCGGTAAAGCACGGTCGGGCTCATCGGCGCGGTAGTTTGCAACAGCATTTCGCGCGCGTCACCATCGGCATAGCTAGCCCAATCGGCGGTGCAATCGACAATTGCATTTTGCGGGTCGATGAAATACGAATGACCATAGGCGAGCACGGCCGCGGTTCGTGACTCCAGCAACTGCACGCGGGCGCTGAGAAACTCGGGTAGCCACAAATCGTCGGAACCGAGATAGGCAAAATATTCTCCGCGCGTGTTGGCGAGACCCTCGTTTAGCGTCACGGAGAGTCCGCGATTTTTTCTGACCAGGAGTTCGGCTGGAAACGGACAGGCTTTCAACACGCGCTCGATTACAGACGGTGAGTTGTCGGTTGACCCGTCGTCGATGACCAGAAGTTCCGCGGGCGGGAGCGCCTGGGCGAAGATTGATCGCAACGTCGCTTCAACGTAAGGCGCATGGTTATAGGAAGGCACTACGACGGCGATCGATGTCGACGCGGAGGTGGAGCCAGCTCGCTCAAGAGTTTCTTCCTGCACTTCGGTGAATGTCATTCGTCGTGGCCCATTAACAACGGCGCGGCGCAAGGTAATGTATCTAGTGTGCGCCCGGAAAGAAACCGCTGGCTCCGTCGCGGCGCAGTATGTATTCTTGCCCGTTTAATTCGTTAATTCGTTTTAGCAGCAGTTTCGCAATCGCTATCCTATCCAAGTTTCCATGAACAGGAGAATTATACTCTTTGGCCCATTGCCGCC
>JANLZV010000261.1:0-1719 GCA_031366425.1 Pyrinomonadaceae bacterium
CGGCGTCTAAGGAACCATCCAGGGGAAACAAAAGCTTGAATGTGGAGGCCCGGATGAACGTGTTTCCTAACTCCCTTTTTAGATCGCACAGTCGGTTTAAGTTTTGCAGTCTCGCTGTTTTTCTTTTATCAGCGGGTTTACAAATCGAAGCCGCTGCCCAGTCGGGCCGGCGCAGCCCAAACCAGCCTGCCGTTTCGCCGCCACCTTCGTCCCCTGCTCCTGCCAACGCCACCGCTGAATCGTCGGCACCCGCAAACGCCGAACGCAAACCAAAGGTCACGATTCTTTTTGCCAGACAACGCACGTCAAAGCACTTGCCCAATGAAGACGTGATCGCCGCCAGTTTTTTCAAACGATTGGCACAATACGACGGCGTCAACTGCATTTCGATCGGCGACCTTAAGCAAAGTAAGGCCCTCGCGCGGGCAAAATCAGAAGCGGAAGCGTTTGTCGTCCTCTTGAAGTTTGATATCAATAGCTATCAGAGCGGAAATATTATTTTGAACTCACCCGACCTGGAAATCGAGTATTTCGCACTCGCGCCACGCACCGGCAGGAAACATGCGCAAGGAAAGATTTTCTTTCAGACTCTGGGCTCAGGCCGGATGCAAAAGAGCGACTGGCCCAATGGCACTCCGATCAAAGTCACGCCCGAGGCCGCAGGAATTGAGGCGGCTGAAACTCTATACCAGTTGCTTGCCATCAGGACTGACATGGGTGGACGAATTCAGAACCGGGAGCGGTAGCGACCGGGTGCCCCGAGCGTTTGATTTCAAATATGAATTAATCGTGTTCGACCTACCGCAGTTCGTCGAGTGCCGCGCCTAAACGTTCCAGTCCGGCCGTCAACGTTTCAGTCTCGCCACCCAAACCCACGCGAAAATGCGCCGGCATTTCAAAAAAGCTTCCCGGCACCACGGACGTTTCATATTTTTCTCGCAAGAGGTCAATCAAACCATCCGCCGCGCCGCGAGTAACCCGAGGAAACATAATCGAACCCACCGAGGGTCGCACCACCTCCAGGTCTTCGCGCTGATCGAGAAACTGGTTTAGCAGTTTGCGATTTTCATCCAGCCGCATTTTTGACCGCTCGGCGATTCCGGGCAGTTGCTGGAGCGCGAGCACACTCAAACGCTCGCCCGCATGGACCGGCGAGGCAGCAAAAAGATCGTTGAGTCGCCACATACGATTCGCGAGTTCGGGCTCCGCTAGAATCCATCCGCAACGCAGTCCGCTCAACCCAAAAGCCTTGGTCAAACTGCTGGTAGAAATAAACTCCGGCCCTAAGTGGAAGGCAGTGCGCGGCGGTTCTTCGTAAAGCATTTCGAGATAGACTTCATCTATTAAAATTTTCGCATTTTGCCGCCGTGCGAGTTCGCCGATCTCTCGGAGCGTCTCCGTTTCCGTGAAGACTCCAGTCGGATTATGAAAGTTGGTCATCACAATGAGCCGCGTGTGCTGACTCAGGTTTCGCTCGATCTCACTAGTGGTAATTTGAAACCCGTTCTCAAACTTACGTTGAAAGCGCTTTACACTCGCGCCGAGAAAAAGCGCAGTCGCCAATAACGGTTCATAGACCGGGCTCTCAATCAGAATTTCATCTCCGGGATTTATCAAGGCAGCGAGGGCGAGGTGGTTCGCAAAAGAAGTGCCGGCTGCGGTCACAATAGAATTGGGATCGACGCGATATCTGGCAGCCAGCGCGTCAATGAGTGGCGG
>JANLZV010000282.1:0-2217 GCA_031366425.1 Pyrinomonadaceae bacterium
GGTAAGTAGTCATGGGATTTAACGAAGTATTCGATGTAATTGTGATTGGCGGCGGCCACGCGGGCTGCGAAGCCGCGTCCGCATCCGCAAGATTGGGTTCGCAAACAGCACTGGTGACGATCAACCTCGATCTGATCGGCCAGATGTCTTGTAACCCAGCGATTGGTGGAATAGCTAAGGGACATCTGGTCCGAGAGATAGACGCACTGGGCGGAATCATGGCTCGCGTGATCGATCGTACCGGCATTCAGTTTCGGTTGCTAAATCGATCGCGTGGACCAGCAGTTCAGTCACCGCGAGCGCAGGCGGATCGCGCACTCTATCGCCTGGAAATGCGAAACACGCTGGAAAACACGCCGAACCTGTCCTTGCGACAAGGCATGGTGGTGGATCTGTTGACCCCAGATAACAAGGTGCGCGGCGTGGTAATGCAGGACGGACGCCGGATTGGCGCCAAAGCGGTCGTCATAGCCGCCGGAACGTTTCTAAACGGGTTGATACATACCGGGAGAACTAGCTATACGGCTGGCCGGGCCGGCGAACCCGCTTCAGTCGAATTGGCCGAAACATTGAAGCGGTTAGGTTTACCGGTCGGCCGCCTGAAGACTGGAACCCCTCCAAGGTTGGACGGCAGAACGATAAATTGGAACGCGTTCCAAAGCCAGCAGGCTGATGAGCGGCCAGTCGCCTTCTCGTTTTCAACCGACAAGATTGCGCAGCCCCAAATCGATTGCTATATCGGTTACACCACGAACGAACTCCACGAGAGCATTCGCAAGAATCTCCATGAGTCGCCGCTGTATTCCGGCCAGATCAAAGGCGTCGGCCCGCGGTACTGTCCCTCGATCGAGGACAAGGTAGTCAAGTTTGCCGACAAGGATCGTCATCAATTATTCCTTGAACCCGAAGGCCACGACACTAATGAGGTCTACTTAAACGGATTTTCGACTTCTCTGCCCGCGGGCTTGCAACAGGAGTTGGTGCGCATGATTCCCGGTTTGGAAAGCGCGAATATCATCCGACCTGGCTACGCGATCGAGTACGACTATGTTGATCCACGGGAGTTAGGCCCGGATTTACAGGTGCGTCGCATTGCGGGCCTCTTCCATGCTGGCCAGATCAACGGAACAACGGGATACGAAGAAGCGGCGTGTCAGGGGCTGCTTGCTGGAATCAACGCCGCCTTCTTGTCCTTGGGCCGCGCGCGTTTCGGTCTGCGCCGGGAAGAATCGTATATCGGTGTACTAGTCGATGATCTGATTACCCAGGGAGTCGACGAGCCGTACAGAATTTTTACCTCGAGAGCGGAGTACCGGTTGGCTTTTCGTCACGACAATGCGGACGAAAGGCTAACAACTTACGGACGCGAAGTAGGCTTGATTGGAGACGGCGAGTGGGAACGATTCAATCTGCGACGCGACCGGATTGCCCAAATCAAGAAAGCTTTGCGTGTAACACGCATTCGGAACACTGATCCCACTTACGCGGCATTGGCGGAGAAGACGGCTCTAAGTGGCGTAGACTCAATCACTTTGGAGGACTTGGCCAAACGCCCGGGCATAACCTCGGCCATCATTTCGCAGTTAGTTCCAGCAGCCACACGATCAGCCAGCAGCTTGGCGGACATCGAATTCGCTCTCTCAGACAGTCTTTACGCGGGGTATATCAAGTCGCAGGAAAGCGCGATTCAGCGACTTCACGCTCACGACACGCTGCCAATCCCGAGCGGGCTGAATTTCCGAGCAGTTAGCGGCTTATCACACGAGATGGCCGAACGGCTCGAGCGTGCGCAACCCGTCACGTTTGGAGCCGCTCGCCGAATCCCTGGCTTAACCCCGGCAGCACTGGCCACACTGCTGGTAAACGTTAGCGTCAGCGCCTAATTCGCTGATGTTTCACGTGTCCCCCTTGCTGCGTTGATGTGGGAACCCTTCTCCGGTGGGACACGTGAAACATTCAGGTCAATAAAAACACCAGAAACCGGAAATAGTCGGAAACCTGCCCTGGTTTTATGCTAATTTACGGGCCTGACCGTTAATTGGATTTCGTACCTCGATGGCAAGAATAATAGCGGTAGCAAATCAAAAGGGTGGCGTCGGCAAGACCACCACAGCTGTTAATCTGGCTGCCGTCCTGGCGGGCTCTCAAAACCCTGTGCTGCTTGTAGATGCGGATCCGCAGGGTAACGCCACCTCTGGAGTGGGAATTCAGCGTGGC
>JANLZV010000301.1:0-4356 GCA_031366425.1 Pyrinomonadaceae bacterium
GAAGACCTCGGCAAGCAGGACGCGCTCGCGCAACTGCTGCGTGAGTTGTCGCACACCGACGGCATCGAGTGGGTGCGGGTGATGTATACCTACCCGACGCACATCAGCGATGCGTTTCTCGATGTGTTGGCTGAAGAAGCGAAGGCGGTCAAGTATCTTGACATGCCTTTGCAGCATGCGTCACAGAATGTTTTGAAACTGATGAAGCGCGGCGGCAATCGCGCCTCCTTGGAAAAATTGATCAAGCGCGTGCGTCACCGCGTGCCGGAAATCGCGGTCCGCACGACCTTCATCACCGGCTTTCCTGGTGAAACTGAAAATGATTTCGAAGAGCTGCTGCAATTTGTGAAGAACGTGGAATTTGATCGCGTCGGAGTGTTTACCTATTCCGACGAAGAAGGCACGGCGGCGTTTGAACTCCCGAACAAGGTTGACCCGAAACTGGCGAAGCAGCGGCGCGATCGGTTGATGAGAACGCAACGAACAATTTCCCGACGGCGCAACCAACGCCGTGTGGGCCAAACGGTGCGCGTACTTTTTGAAGGCGAATCAAATGAGAGCGACCTGCTCTGGCAGGGACGAATGGAAACCCAGGCGCCGGACATCGATGGCTGCATTCTCATCAATGACGTGCCTGACGACTTTGTCCCGCTGCCGGGCGAGATGGTAAACGTCATGATTACCGAAGCTCAGGAATACGATCTGATTGGAAAGATAGTTTCGAGTTCCGGGTTTCAAGTTTGAAGTTAGCAGGATTAACGAACTCGAAACTTGGAACTCGAGACTCGAAACTGAAATGGCAATCAAAGAATCCAGCGATGAACTGAATTCACCAGTCGCCGTGCCCGCGCCGGACATGGCCGCACCGCGCTCAGCTCGAACTTTCAAAGACTATCTCGCCCTCGCGATTGCCACTTGTGGAGTTGGCTATCTGCCGCTCGCGCCTGGAACGTGGGGTTCCTTAGTAGGCGTGGGACTCTACGTGCTCGTTCGGGGCGCGCTGATGAAGTTGTGGTTCAGTATCGGCTCACAACATTCCTTCAATCTGCTGCAGATTTATTATGCCGTCATCGCACTCGAACTGGTCATCGTGTTTACGATCGCGTTGATCGGCATTTGGGCCGGCTCGCGCATGGAAAAACTCTCGGCGCGCAAGGACCCAGGCATCGTCGTAATCGACGAGGTGGCGGGGCAGTTTATTGCGTTGGTGCCGGTGCCGTTTTTGATTGAGTCGGCGTGGTGGCCTCCTATCGTAGCGTTTATTCTGTTCCGCTTTTTCGACATCGTTAAGCCATATCCGGCGCGCAAAATGGAGTCGCTAAAAGGCGGGCTGGGAATTATGGCAGACGATGTGGTTGCCGGTGTCTACGCGGCGATCGGAGTAATGTTGGTGGTTTGCGCGAGTTGGCTTATCTAGAGGGGAGGCGAGCATGGAAGATTCGAAACAAAATCGAGCAGGAGCTGAAAAAACCACCGGTGAGCTGCTGCAGGAGCGGCAGTCAGACGCGACAAATGTTGAGACGATAAAAGAAGTGGAAGAGAGTCGCGCAAATGTGGAGCCGACGGAAAATGATTCGGCCGCCACTATCTCGCCGGATGGTGCGTTCGACGAAAGCAAAGAAACTGGCCCGATTTAGAAATACCAGTAAGCAGTAAGCACGAAGCTAGGCAGAAAGACGTGTTGGAAGTTTCAACCCATGCTTTCTGCCTTTTGCCTTCTTGCATTTCTTACTGCGCTGGCAGCAGCGTGATCTGCCAGGCGATGAAAGCTATGAAAACGAGCATGATGCCAAGGATTACGATCACTACAGGCTCCATCCCCAAATAAGTTTTCTCGCCGCCATCATCCATAATATCCTGCGGCACGTGCAGATTGTCGTTGTCCACGACAATTGCCCCGAAGTGTGGATCCAGCTGCGGGTTGATCGGTTTAGCAACAAGTTGTTGATCGGCGGCCTGCCGATTCAATTCTTCCAAGGGCGCCAGCTGAGCAGCAAGTTGAGCGGTATCGCCCCTCTTGCGTTTACCGCGCGAGTGGATGTGCAGTCTTTTCCTTAAATCCATTTCACCTTCTTCAGATAGATATAAAGTGCCACGCCGACGCACACCATGGAGACGAGCGCGTAGACGTATCCAAAGCGCCAACGCAATTCCGGCATAAACGTAAAGTTCATCCCGTAGATTCCGGCGATCAGGGTGACGGACATCAGGATCGTGGAGATGGATGTGAGCCGTTTCATAATCTTGTTCATGCGATTGCCGGAAACTGAGAGGTAGGCATCCATGGTGGAGCTGAGCATGTCGCGCAATGAGTCGATGGTATCGGCGACGCGAATCAGATGGTCGAACACGTCCTGGAAATAGACGTGCGTTTCCCGTGGGAAGATGGGCTGCTCGCGTCTCAGCATCGTATTAAAAACGTCGCGCAGGGGAGTGATCGTGCGTCGCAAGTACAGGAGTTTCTTCTTTATGGAAAAAATATCTTCAATGACTTCGGCACGCCATTCTCCAAAAATTGAGTCCTCGAGATCGTCCATTCGTTCACTGATAATGTCTAGCAAGGGAAGGTAGTCGTCCACGATGCCGTCGATCAACAGATAGGCGAGTAGGCCGGAACCCTGCTCAGCGCGATCGATCCATTCGTGCCACAGCCGCTTGGCGGTAGCGATGGCCCTGATTGGACGGCTGTGAACCGTAACCAGAAAATTCTTGCCGAGGAAAATATTCAGCTCGCGCAACTCCAGCCGATCAGTTGGTCCCACCAGTTCGGCTTCGTAAAGCACGATGAAATAGTAGCCCGTATACTCTTCAACCTTCGGACGCTGATGCGCGTTTTGGCAGTCTTCAATCGAAAGGTGATGGAAGCCAAATTCCTCCGCGAGGTCGGCAAAGTCCTGACTCGTCGGATCGCTCACGTCGGCCCAGATAATGTTCCCCTCTTCCTCGCGTAGCTCGCTGATGTCAGCGGCAATGCAGTTTTCGGTGAACTCTTTGGTCGCGGTATTCAGGTAGACGGTATTAATCAACTGAGACGATCCCCCACCCAGTAAAAAGGACGTGAATTCAAACGGCGGTCATCTTATAACTTCCGCTGAGACGAAGAAAGAAATAACTGCGGCTCGAGCAGATATCGACACCGCATCTCGAAATTCAAATAGACCCACTACCCATCATCAGCAGTTTGAGACAGCTTGCAGCGAAAACCGCTATAATCCGCGCAACTATGGGCATGACGAAAATATTTGTGGCCGACGAAGTTAGTGACAGCGGACTCCAACCCCTGCGCGACGCCGGTCTGATTGTCGAAAAACGCACCGGGCTTTCTCCCGACGAATTGGTCTCGGCCCTCGACGGCTGCCAGGGACTGGTGGTGCGGAGTGAAACAAAAGTCACCGCGGCGCTGATGGACACCGCGGACGACTTGAAGGTAATCGGGCGCGCCGGAGTCGGGGTGGACAACATCGATGTCGCTGCCGCTACTGCCCGCGGCATCGTCGTCATGAATGCGCCCGACGGCAACACGATCACGACCGCCGAACACACCTTTGCCCTTTTGATCTCGCTGGCCCGCAACCTGCCGCAAGCAAACAGTAGTTTGCGGTCAGGCAAGTGGGCGCGCAAGAGTTTTACCGGAGTTGAGTTGTCAGGGAAGACGCTGGGCATCGTGGGACTCGGCCGCATCGGGCGGGCAGTGGCGGCCCGCGCTCGTGGTTTTGGCATGCAGATGGTCGCGTTTGATCCTTTTATCGCGCCAGACCAGGCCCGCGATCTGGAAATCGAAGTAGCGCCGCTCGATGAAGTGTTTGCCCGGGCGGATTTTCTCACCGTGCATACGCCCTTAACCGCTGAGACACGCGGCATCGTGGGGCAGAGCGCGTTTGCGAAAATGAAACGAGGAGTACGGATAATCAATTGCGCTCGCGGCGGACTGGTAGACGAAGCTGCGCTTTGCGAAGCGATCAAGTCGGGGATTGTGGCCGGCGCGGCGATCGATGTTTTCGAAACGGAACCGCCGGCTGCCGATAATCCGTTGCTTGGTTTGGAGCAAGTGATCGTGACCCCGCACCTCGGCGCATCAACTGCAGAAGCGCAGGAAGGTGTGGCTTTCACAGTCGCCGAACAGATGCGCGACTATCTTCTAACGGGGGCGCTACGCGGCGCGGTAAATCTTCCTGCCCTCGGAGCCCAGGAGTTGAACGCGTTGCAGCCTTACATCGATCTGGCCGAGCGGCTCGGTCGGTTTCAGGCCCAGGTGGTTGATGGCGCAGTGACGGAAGTCAGAATTGAATACGCGGGCGAAACGGTCGACTTAAACGCGGCCCCGATCACGAGAGCTTTCCTCGCGGGACTGCTGCG
>JANLZV010000303.1:0-6933 GCA_031366425.1 Pyrinomonadaceae bacterium
TCGGGATCGAGCTGCGTGGCGTGGGTGAAGTACTGAATGCCTGGGGTTGGTTTGGACTACTCGGTTGACGAGGGTTGGTTGGCAATCTCGGGTTGGACCACCTTCCGGCGTTTCAACCAGATGAGGAGCGCTACCAGACCCCCGGTAAACCCGACCGCAAGAATAAATACGATCACCAACAGTAAAATCAAAGCGCCCCATGGAACCACGCCGCCGCCGCCGACGGGGTCCGGCCTGAGATCGATCAGGAATAGCAGAGTGTTCATTCGGTTTAGCTGTCCTCGCTCAGAATATTAGATAACAAGTCCGCATCGATATTGCCGCCGGAGAGCACGACCCCCACGCGCTGGCCCCGCGCTTCCGGCAACTTACCAAAGAGCACCGCGGCGGCGGCCGCAGCGCCTGAAGGCTCAACCAGCAGCTTCATTCGGAAGAGAAAAAACTTTATGGTCTCGATGATTTCTTCGTCTGAAACCGTCAGGACGTCCGTCGCAGTTTTCTGCAAAATTGGAAACGTCAACGTGCCTGGCGTCTGCACTCGCAAGCCATCGGCTATCGTCGGCGGCGGCGGAATCGAAACGCGTACGCCTTTGTAAAACGACTGGCGGGTGTCATCGGCAGTGTCGGGTTCCACTGCATAACACTTAATCGTCGGGTTAATTGATTTCGCGGCCGTACTAACGCCGGCAAACAATCCGCCGCCGCTGCAGGGCGTCAACAGGCAATTGAGATCCGGAATCTCTTCGACAAGTTCAAGTCCGCAAGTTGCCTGCCCTGCGAGAATCAAATAATCGTCGTAGGGAGGCACCATGACACGACCGTCGCGTTCAGCAATTTCAATCGCCACCTGCTCCCGATCCTGTTTCAGACGATCATAGAAAATGATCTCGGCGCCGTATCCTCGCGTGGCCGCCACTTTGGCTTTCGGAGCGTCGTCAGGCATCGCAATCACTGCGCGAATGCCCGCTTCACGCGACGCGAGCGCTACCGCTTGAGCATGATTTCCAGACGAGAATGCGGCCACACCGCGTTTTTTTTCAGCGTCCGTGAGCGACAAAATTTTGTTGGTCGCCCCGCGAATCTTAAAGGCGCCGGCACGCTGTAAATTTTCACATTTGAAAAAGACTTCGCAGCCAGCGCGCTCGTTGAATGCACGAGATGACATCACTGTCGTTTGATGGACGCGCCCCTCGATCCGAGCGGCTGCTTCCCTAATAAGTTCGATGGTTAACATTTTGACTATTGGGCGGAGCCTCAATGGCTTCGCTTCCTTGATTACGCCACTTTCTCCACCACCTGCTTTAAGGTCAGGTCGAACACTTCGGCGAAGTGGACCACGATTCGAGCTTCCACCTCACTCATATCAATTTCATGGCCCAGCAAGTCGTCCATTGAGGTCACTTGCTCACCGTCGCAGGCAATGATCAAACTGAAAAAGCTCAGGTCGGTATTAACGTTGAGCGCAAAACCGTGAGTCGTCACCCAGCGCGCGATGTGCACTCCGATGGCTGCCACTTTGCCCCGTGAAGTGTGCACGCCCGTCAGTCCCTCAATCCGAAATGCATCAATCCCAAAATCCGCGAGCGTCCGAATCAAAACTTCCTCGAGGTCGCGAATGTAACGATGAACGTCTTTCCGATCGGGACTCAAACTGATGATGGGATAACCAACTAACTGACCGAGACCATGATAGGTTACTTTCCCGCCGCGGTTGGTTTCAAAAACTGCTACGCCGCGAGCGGCCAACAACGCCTCCGGCAAAAGAATTCCAGTGCTGTCGCCACGACGGCCGACCGTTAAGGTGTGCGGATGTTCGAGCAGCAAGAGGGTGTTAGCTTGCCTGCCCTCCTTCACAGCGTTTTCAGTTTGCTTTTGGATTTGCAACGCCGCGCCGTAATCCACTCGGCCCAGCATCGATACCTGCAATTCTCTGTTTTGACCCATCAATGGAACCTACCCAGTCAGTGTCGCGTCATTCTAACAGCGTCTCCAGCCGGAAACACAAAGTGCAGACGGCGAGTTTCGTCTCCTCTCCAGCTATAATACCCGGGCGCCACGCAACCGATCGAAGTCGACAGGAGAATCAATGCTGCGAATCACAGCTCTACTAATTGCCGCCACGTTTGTCTTCCCCGCTGCCGGGATGGCTCAAACCAGAAAGCGCACCACTTCCAAGTCCACGCGCGCCAGCGCCCCCAAGTCCGCTGAGATCCAACGTGATGGGGCGAAACGCGTTGCGGATCAGATTAAGATTCTGACTCGCTTCATCTATTTGCTCGGCGGCGTCGCCAAAGGGCTTGAAGCCTTCGACGACGATGCCGCGCGCGGGAATCAAAACTCGACTGCCATGATCGAACAGGTGAAACAAAATAAGTTGAAGGTAAGGACGAGCATACAGGGTGTCAGGGACGGGTTAGACCAGCTCGAACTTCATTTTCGCACCACGCCTGAGTTGCAACGCTACTACATCAAACTCGCCGGCAGTGCTGCCGGTGCGTCAAACGCGGACGATCAAGCTGCGGCAAATCAATTTGATAAGGCTGGACGAACACTGCTTGAGGTGGTAAATCGCCTGACGGATGTGTTGCTTGAGATGCGGTAAGAAGAAGTGATGCGTGATGAGTAATAAGTGAAAAGTGGTGCGTGAAGAGTGATGGGTGATAGGTAATGAGTGATGCGTGAAGAGTGATGGGTGATAAGTGGCGGCTAAGATGTTAGCTCTCATCACTTATTACTTATTACTTATTACTCATCACTCATCACTCATCACTTATACCTTGTCACTTGTCACCCTTCGGGTAATACCCCTGGCGGGCGCGGACGCGTAGCTCGGAATGCGTCGGCACCGCAACCACGATCCGGCGAAACATCGTCGCCGGCGCTTGCGTGTTCGAATAATACTGAAGCAGATACTGGCCACGCAGTTCTGCCGCTACTTCACTAAAAACTCGCTCCAAATCCTTTTCGCCGTCAGGAACAAACGCGCTCCCACCCGTGGATTGCGCAATCGCTTCCATCGCTTGTTGGGCCCTCGTGCTGATCACATTTAGATGGACCGATGGCCCACCTGGATTAATCGAGTAAAACGCCGCGTCCGCGGTTTGGACAGCCTGCTGGACTTCCGCAACTGCGCGCCGGTGCCGAAATTGGAGATTCTCCAAAGCCTTCGCCCGCGTGGGCTCGACCTTTAAATTCGCACGGATCTCCTTCAACGATTGTTGCAGCAGTTTGCTGGAAGTGTCGTCGCCGTCAGATACCACGACTACTACGCGGCGTCGATTCGGACGCGAGTTTTGGTCGAGATATTTTGCCGCCGCCGCCACCGAATCATAAAAAGAAGTTGAAACGCTCGTCGTAGCGGCAGGAATCGAGGACAGCCTGGCGGCCGCCGTTTCTGCCGGTCCAAGCGGCGCTACCAGCACCGGTTCGGCGCCGATGGTGAACACCGCGGCTTGATCCGCAGGCTTCAGTACTTGCCGGAGAAAACTCGCAGCCGCTTGCTGTTGAAATGAAAAAAATCCTTTTTGGCTAACACTGCTCGAGATGTCGAACAATAATGCGATGTCGAGGGGTACCTGATCCGGATTTCCGATTTCTACGATCTGTTGTACGTGACCCTCTTCTTCGAGACGAAAATCGCCCGCCGGCAATCCATGCACCGCCTGGCCCTTCTGGTCCACCACTGAAACCGGGACCATCACCAGATTTGAACTAACTTTGATTACATCGAAGTCTTCATCTTTGAGCGCCGGTGTTGGTGTCGGTTTTGGAGTCGGCGGAGGAGGCGGCGGCGGCAAGTCTCTGATGTACTGGGCGGAAACATTCCCGAGGCAGCAAAAAAGAGCCAGCACTGCGAATAGCAGCACTGGCCCTGATTGTTTTCCCCACTGTTCGCAATTCATAAAACCATTCCTCATGCCGCCAGAGTTTCCGGCAGGCCTGCCTGCCGGCGACCCGCTTGGTAACTCAGCAACTCAACAGCTCAATCCACTGGCATGACTCATGGCCACAGCGCCCAATCTGCCACCGGAAACGTCCGCGTAGCATTCTTTACGACTTACTGATCTCCGCCCGCGCTGGTTGTAGTAATCGTCGGAGCTTGCTGGATGAGTCCTTTGTTGACCAGCAGTTTCACTTCGACGCGCCGGTTCTGTGCCCGGCCTGTGCGCGAATTATTTTCCGCGACTGCATTCGATTCGCCGAAGCCATAAGGGGTAACGATCCGGCGGAGCGGAATGCTGTGGTTCTCAACCAAATAACGAATTACGGCATCCGCGCGGCGTTGACTCAGCGCGCGATTTTTCTCGACGCTGCCCGTCGAGTCAGTGAAGCCAGAGACTTCAACCACGTAACCCTTGGAGTTCAGGGCCTTCGTTGCCAACTCATCGAGTTTGGCTTTGGAGTCGACTGACAAGGCCGCGCTGCCAACTTTGAAGTTAACCGCCAAAACAGCCTGGGGCGCATAATCATCAAGTGCCGAGATGCGTTCGTTAGTGGTATTCACTCCAGCGACAGCGGCATCCGCGGTTTCCTGTGCAGCTCGGGCGCCACCCTTGGCGGTGTTTGCGACGGCGGAGAGTTCATCCAGTTGACCAGACAAACGCTGGGCGTTTTGCTCAACCTGGCTCAACTTCGTTTCCGTCGATGACGCGCGATCTTCCAGGGGCGCGGCGCGGGATTCAACGGCACGCGCTACGCGCAAATCGGATTCATTGAACCTGATCTTTTCAGCGTACAACTCGCCGGAAGAACCACCGCGGCCTTCAACTTCGAGATTAAGACCCCGCAGGATTTGAGTTTGTCCATAGTTTGCGCCGCTGCGCAAAAAGCCACCTTTGGTCTTAACGCTGGTGCGGTCATCAAGCCGGACCGTGGTGTCGACGCCATTGTTGTCGCGGATGGTGAAGGTGTCGGCATCACGTCTCGTCACGACGCCTTTGATCTTCATCTTCTGTCCGCTGGCTACCGTGCGCTCTCCAGCTGAGCTGGTCGTATCTTGCGCCGAGGTGATTGCAGCCGAACAAGTTAAAAGGAAAATAGCGAGCGCAAGGGAGGAAAACAATCTGAACTTCGAAATTACCATGAATTACATCTCCTTATTTGGAAGGTAGCAGCTCACTACAAAGCGAACCACGAGTCGATTTAGTTCTGACGAGCATTTCCCAGCATTTGTTGCCTTCGTTAAATGTCGCAGTTTGATTGGCGCACTGTTATTAGCCTCCTGAGTTAGCTAAGTCAAGAGCTTAACTCGTAAGTTTGACGCCCATGTCCATTCATTACCTGATCGCCACTCTTTCGCAATAACCTGAAGCGTCAACTCAAACAAATCGCGGTAACAAACTCTAACTGAGGAGCCGGTCACCGCGTTTGTATGAAACGATTTTTCTGTTGCATGTCGCGCTGTTTTGCTAAACCTCCGCGCGCTGAAATTCCAGCCTAGACCGCAAACTCGCCTTCCTCTAACAACTCCTTGATATAGGCGAGAAAGCGTTCGGCATCCGCGCCGTCGATCACGCGATGATCGAAGCTGAGGGCAAAATAAGTCATCCAGCGAACGGCGATATAATCGTCGCCTTCGGGCAAGCTGAGCACCTTCGCGCGTTTCTCGATCTTGCCTACACCCAGAATTGCCAGTTGTGGTTGATTGATAATGGGCGTGCCGAATAGACCACCAAACACGCCCGGGTTGGTGATCGTAAATGTGCCCCCGCCCACTTCGTCAGGCTTCAACTGTTTGGTCCGGGCACGATCAGCAAGATCATTCGCGGCCCTCGCCAACCCAGCGATGCTTAAATCGTCAGCACGCTTGATGACGGGGACAATCAGACCCCAATCAAGTGCAACGGCCATGCCGAGGTTAATGTCGCGCTTGTAGATGATCTGGTCACCGCTAACCTGAGCGTTGAAGATCGGAAACTTGCGCAGCCCCGTGTTCACCGCTTGAAAGATGAACGGCATGTAGGTGAGCTTGGTCCCTGTGCGCGCGAAAAACGCATCCTTGTTTTTTTCGCGAATCTTCGCAATCCGCGTCATGTCGATTTCGTAGACCGTCGTTACATGCGCTGACGTCCGGCGCGACATCACCATGTGCTCGGAGATCTTCTTGCGCATCACCGACATCGGTTCGATCCGGTCGCCTTCAGCAGGACGGAGCGGAGCCGCCGCTGGGCTTTCCTTCGAGGTTGCGCTCCCGCCGGCTTTCACTGCCGGCGTCGCCGATCCAGCTGGAGCTCCCGCTTCAATAAAACTCAGAATGTCGTTTTTGGTCACGCGGCCGCTCATTCCGGTCCCCTCGAGACTCGCAATGTCGACTCCATGTTCCTGCGCGATCTTTCGAACCAAGGGGCTCGACTTGGTTCGTCGCAGTTCTTCTGCAGTAGCATCAGCTGAACCGCCGTTAACTTTCGCAGTGGCCGCGGGTTTCGCTGGAGCGGCTTCGGTTGGGGCGGGTACAGTTTTCGGTGACGCCTCGGGCGCCGGCGGGGCCTCGGCTTTGGAACCGTCGGCTTGTTGTTGCGACGGGGACGGAGCACTTGCGACCGCAGCCGCGGGCGCTTGAACTTCCGGCGCTTTCACTTCAGGTTGCGGCGGCGGCTCGACTTTCGCTACCGCATCTTCCGTTACCGGAGCGGCAGCTTTGGTTTCACCACCGGCAGCGCCATCGAGGACGGCGACTGTGATGTTGATCTCAACTGTATCGCCTTCCTGAAAACGGATCTCGGTTAACGTGCCGGCCGCCGGCGATGGAATTTCCGCGTCAACCTTATCGGTGGAGATTTCAAACAGCGGCTCATCGCGGTCAACGTGATCGCCGACTTTCTTCAACCATTTTGTGATCGTGCCCTCCGCGATGGATTCGCCCATCTGCGGCATTACAACTTCTGTACTCATATGTTCTCCAGGATAGCTATCAGCATTCAGCGCTCAGCCAAA
>JANLZV010000653.1:0-3291 GCA_031366425.1 Pyrinomonadaceae bacterium
CCAAGAAATGGCGGTGCTTAGACCGCCACGCGAAGTAGCGCGGGCGCCTCGTTGTAGTGAGCGTGAACCGGCATCAGTGGCCGTTCGGTAACTGGCGTGTGCGCCGGCAAACTGACAACTAACTGAGGGACACTCTTCTGATGCTCGTCCATTGTGAGCACTCGCTCAAGAGCTTTTGCTGTCTCGCGCTGGAAGAGGTCGCATAGATAATTTATGTCCATCAACAATGCGTCGTCTCCGAATTCGCGGTAAAGGTTCAGATAGCCGCAGCGAGCTTTCTGCACGGATAGCGGCAGCCGCAGCGTCCAGAAGCGGCCAGAATCTCTAACCTCTCCTGCGTCAACGCCCCGCTCCCAGGTTCGATAAACCGATCCGGGATGAATTTGCGATGCGTACGCCGTCGACTTCTTCTCGCGGGCGAAGCCCTTCCCATTTCCATTATCGTTTTGGCCGAAATGCAGCGTGGCGTAAACGAACTCTCCAAGTTCCAGCAGCTCTTCAATCGCGCCGTAAATTTCATCAAGAGTGGTGGCAGTTGACATCACCCGGGTCACGCGCCTAACGCGAACGTTGTTAGCCAGACGCACGCGCCCGTCGCAAAATCTTCTTCTAATCCCGGCCCTCACTTCGTCTACTTCGTGATAGCGGAGGCCCCCCACCGAGAAAAGAATCGCGCCGGCTACAACGAAAAGTACGAATCCTGTGGTGCGCGTCCCCGAAGAGTTCAGCAGTAGCAGCGCCGAGAATCCAAACAGAGCGCAGGCGGTATAGAGCACGAGAATCACGTGACGCTGCGACCAACCGCGGGCCAATAACATATGGTGAATGTGCTCGCGATCCCCTTCAAACAGCGGTTTTCCGCCGATGAAGCGGCGCACGATTGAAAAAGCTGTGTCAACGACCGGCACTCCGAAAGCAATTAAGGGAATTCCCACCGCGACTGCTGTCGAAGCCTTCTGCATTCCCTGCACGCTGAGCGCTGCCAAAATAAATCCAATGACGAGCGAGCCGGAATCGCCGAGAAAAATGGAGGCCGGGTTAAAGTTGTAGGGCAGGAAACCAATTAAGGATCCGCACAGGACCACGGCCATCACGGTAATCAGCGGATTCCCAAGAGTGAGCGACACGACAAGCAGCACGAGTGCCGCGAACAACGCCGCGCCCGTTGCCAGGCCGTCCATTCCATCAATCAAGTTAAAGGCATTGCTAATGCCGATGGTCCAGAGGAGAGTCAACGCGCCACCGACGACTGGATGAAGTTCTATGGAGCCAACCAAAGGCACCGACAAAGCCTGAATGCTTCCGCCCATCGCGCAAAACAGCAAGCCTGCCAGGAGCTGGCCCATAAACTTGGTTTTCGCATTTGTCCCGTGGAAATCGTCATAGATCCCAATCATGAAAATAATCGCCGCCGGCCCGAGCACCGTCAAAAGTTGCGCGCTATTTGCCATGATCGATTGCGTGATTTGATTGTTTGTGAAGAGCAACGACGCAAGCGCGAGGAGAATAGCAGCGAAGATTGCCATGCCGCCCAGTCGGGGTACCGCAATTTCGTGAACTCGCCGCTGGTCCCGTGGCTCATCAAGCCAACCGAAATGCCTGCTGACGCGGCTGACGACTGGAGTCAAAACCAATGACGTACACGTGGAGATGACGAAGAGGAGGAGGTAGGTTTTCATGCCGACGCCCCCTTTCGCTGAAACGCGCTCAGGGCAATCGATTCAGCCGGAGCTGTCATCGCGTCATCGGTTCGGAGAATGCGTCGAACCCTTGACGGCAACACTCTGACGTTATTGGCAAAGATTGGTTTCGTTGCTTCGCGATACAGGGCCACTGTTTGACCCGCCATTTCCTGCAAACTGAAATGCTGCTTTACCCGGCGCTGGCCGGCACGCCCATAAGCGATGCTCCGCAAAGGATCGTTCATTAGCGAACTGATTGCCTGGCCGAGCGCTTCTGAATTTGCTGGCGGAACAGTTACCCCGGATACCCCATCAAGGGAGACAAAAGGCACTCCGGAGTCGAGACTTGTATTTACCACCGGCTTGCCGCAGGCCATCGCTTCGAGTTGAACAATCCCAAAAGCTTCACTGCGGGCGACCGAAGGCAGCGCGAAGACGTCGGCCGCATGGTAGTAAGGGCTTACGTCCTCAACATTCGTTAAGAAGGTCACGCGATCCTTCACACCACAGCTCTCTGCTTTCTGTTCGAGCGCGCCGTGCAACGGCCCACTTCCGACAATCACTAACCGGCCATCAACGAACCGCATCGCTTCGACCAGGTGCTCGAATCCCTTGTAGTAAACGAGACGGCCCACTCCCAGGACGATTCGTGGGCCATAAAGGCGGCGGAGTTTGGTTACCTGCGCGTGATCAGGCCGTTCGAAAGTATCGAGGGGAATACCGAAAGGAATAACACGACATTTCTCACGGAACTGCGGCAGGACGTCCGAACTGTCAATGTAATTCTGGCTCGAAACGATGATGGCGTCGGCCCGGTGCAACGCATACCGCAGGATTGGATCAAAAAAGCGGTTTAGCACTCGCTGGCGGATGACGTCGCTGTGATAGGTGACCACCAGGCGTCCGCGATGGCCGCTCGCCAAATATGCCAGAATAGCTCCCGGATTTGGCAGATGTAGGTGAACGATATCTGCGTTGGATTCGCGAATCTTGCGAACCATCTGCGGGCAGAAGGGCGCCGATCGTACGTTGAATAGTTTTGCCAGCCGCGTTACCGGCACTCCGTCGATGAGTTCCTCTTTGGTTCCGGCCTCATCGCTGGCCGCAACCACGACCTCGAGCTCAACGCTTTGCTTTAGTTCTCCACACAGCGCCTCAAGGTGGCTCTCCATGCCCCCGGCGTGAGGCGGGTAAAATTTGCCGACATGCAGGACGTGTAGTTTGCGCTCAACCTTTGCGAGCTTGGTAGGCCGGCGTTTCTCGATCGACTCAAGTGCGATGTGCTCAAATGGTTTCGGGTTACTCATTTTGGCTTATCCACCTTGTTTCCTGACGGTTGGTCCAAGTCAAACCTATTCATTCCGCACTTAAATAAATTGGGTTCATGGGCGAACGGTTAATGGGTTGGGGTTACTCATTGGTTTTATCCAATCAGCCGAATTGCGTTTTCTGCGTGAACAGGTAAAGGAACAGCGACAGAATAGTCAGGCCGGTTGAGAAATACTTGAGCAATTCTTGAGGCAGGCTGAAAAGGCGTGGAATGGGCGAAAACCGCTGTTTTTCAACGGAAAATCAAGCGTTCGGGGATTGTGAGATGAACGAATTTCCG
>JANLZV010000480.1:0-10307 GCA_031366425.1 Pyrinomonadaceae bacterium
GAAGACATCTGCCGCGTCCGACAGTTCTTCGTCGGTGAAATAGACCGGCAGGGGATGTCCGAGACGCTGCCACTCGCGCATCGGGGCTTGCGCCAGACGCAAATCTTCCGGCGTGATGCGATTCAAAGTGATCAGCAGATTGTAATCGGAGCGCAACTCGATGTGGTCGCCGGCTGCGGCCGAACCGTAGAGTACGACCGAGGCCAAGTTATCCCCGTGCGTGGCGCGCAGGTCCTTGACCAAACCGTTAAGAGCTTCGTGAACTACTGTCTTTACCATCGTATTCTTATCGAGTGTGCTTGAGATACTAACAGAAAATTCGCTGGCACTAACGACCGCCAGCAGCAACCGTCACGCGTTTCGTTTACCAGCCGCCACCGGCGCCGCCGCCTCCGCCGCTGCCACCTCCAAAACCACCGCCAAATCCGCCGCCTCCGCCGCCACCTCCAAAACCGCCGCCGCCCCAGCCACTGCTGGATCCTCCCCAACTGCTGCTGCTGCGGCCTCCGGAGTTAATTAACGAATTTAAAAGCAGGAAGCTTAACCAACCACCACCGCCCCCGCCACGTCCGCCACCGCCTTTTTTCAACGCTGACAAGATAAATAAAATGATGCCTAGAATAATTAGCATCGTGCAACAGGAACCCGAAAGTCCTCCAGACTTGGCCCCAGTTCCGCGCATTGGCGGCGCTGCGCGATAGGCGTACCGCTGATCGATGCCTTCGACAGCGAAGCCGCGTTTTTCCGCGAGGGTGGCGACATATGCCTGGACGGTGTCGTAAATGCCCTGGCTGTAGTTGGCCTTCTTAAATTGCGGGACGAGATATTGACGTTGAATCTCTCCCACTAATCCATCGTTGAGATCGCCTTCGAGATGATAGCCAACCTGGGTGTAGTACTTGCGATCCTTCACGGCCACCAGTAACAGAAAGCCGTCATTCTCCTTCGAGCCGATGCCCCAGCCGCGATAGACCGCAAGTGAATAGTCGAAAATGTCCTGACCATCAGTGGTATCGACCGTCGCCACCGCAAATTCGAAGTTGCCGCGCTCCTTCAGGTTTAGATAGATGGCTTCGAGCTTCGACTTGGTTTCGGCGTCAATGACGTGAGCGTAGTCGGCGATTGGAGTGAAAGGTGACGGGAGTGGGATCGGAGACTTCGCGGTCTGACCGAAAGCGGCGCTTTGAAACGCCAGGACCAATAACGCGCAAGCGAACGCAATCGTAAACAATCGGCGGCCGGTTCGCGATCGAGAAAGACCTCTAAGCGGATTGCTCTGCAATAAATTCGCGAAAAGCGCCGGCTGCTTCAAAATCATCCCTCGATCAAACGATGCAGTAAGTAAAAAAGTGCGACCCCTACAAAAACGACGAGGGAGACGATTGGGTTTCGCTCTTCTTTGTGGTTGACCTCAGGGATCAAGTCACTGGCCGCGACGTAAAGAGTCACACCCGCAGAAAAGGGAAGGGCGTAACTAACCGCAGACTCAACTCGAGAACTAATCAGGGCGACCGCGATCACTCCCGCTAGCGTGGCTGCGCCGATTGCCGCCGTGGCCCATAACGCCGTTCGGGTTGAACGCCCCGCCGCCAACATGATTGACGCTACGGTGAATCCTTCCGGCATTTTATGCAGCAGGATCGCAACGAAAACGAGGAGCCCGACCCTGAAGTCAACCAGGAATGCTGCAGCAATCGAGACGCCGTCAAAGAAAGTATGAATCCAAAGTCCGCCCACAGCCGCATAAGCTGCAGAAGGTTTCATGAATGACTCAGGATGTGTTTCGGCACCGAAATGGAAGTGGGGAGCGATCGTGTGCTCGAATAGTTGGATAACGAGATAACCGCCTAACAGCAGGGTCATCGCGCCGATAACCGCGTCGGCCGCGCTCTTGCCTTCGAGGTTCGCGGTCCAGAGTCGGACGCTCTCGGGCACAATCTCAATGAATATTGCCGCTAACATGAATCCTGCGCCGAGGGCGACGAGGTATTTCAGAAAACGTTCGCCGAGCCGGTGTGCTCCCGATCTAATAAGGACAAAGCCGCCTAATAGATTTGCCCCAGCGGCGAGCAGGCCGAATAGAAGAAGCCCTGGGAATCCTCCGTGATTGAGGTCCATTCAGTTTTTCTTCAGACCGACGATTCTTAGTTCACACATTGAGCGCCAATATACAACAAGGGAAGGCGACTTCCTACCGAAGGTGCTTTGAGGCTCGGGCTGGAGTTCAGCAGTGCAAAGAGTGGAACGTGGAAGCTGTGCGAATCTCGTTGGCACCCGGGCCTCACGAGGGTGATCGCAGGAGACCAGCGAGGCCCGAGTGTTTTTAGCGGCAGACAAGAGGCGAACATTTACTTCGGAGGCAGGGAGCAAAACCTGTAAAACCCCAGTTTTTGAATGAGTTATCTATTGACAGCCAAATTGATGCGGCGTAGACTCCGCTGCGGGTGGTCAAAAGTGGTCGGAAGTGGGTCCAACTTCGTTACAACGATCGCTGTTTTTACTTTTCCAAGGGCCACCCACCAAATCTATTGCTAGGTCGACTTTATGCTGCGGGGAAATTACACGGCCCGGATCGACGTCAAGGGTCGGCTAAAGGTGCCGACTCCGTTCCGCCGCCTGATCGACGAAAAGCACGGCGGGGAATTCTACATAACAAGTCTGACCGGTGACAACGTTCGCATCTACCCGCTGAAGGAATGGGAGTCGATTGAGCAGCGGCTCTCGTTACTGCCGACGATGGATCCGGCGCGGCGCAAGTTCCTTGACAGAACGAATTACTACGGTCAGCAGTCGGAGATCGATAACCAGGGCCGTCTCCTGATTCATCCGCTACTGCGCAAGAGCGCAGGCGTTATGGGCGACGTCGCGGTGCTCGGCTATTTGACCTACCTGGAAGTTTGGGAGTTGGACGTTTTCAAATCTCGCATGCTGGCCGATCCGTACACGGAAGAGGACGAGGCGGCAATCGCGAAACTTGGCATTTAAGAGTAGTGAAGAGTGAAGAGTAAGAAGTGAAAAGCAAGAAGACAAAGACAACCGGATCGGACTCTTCACTTTTCACAGTTCACACTTTACTAGTTAGTTGTTCTTTGCACGAGATCACGGGGCGGTGGTGATGGCTGCGTCTTTGGGGGGCATTGGCGCGCCCCATCGCCCCGTGCTACTACGCGAAACGATTGAGCTCCTCGCTCCCGCAAGCGGAGGGCTCTTTGTAGATTGCACAGTTGGTCTCGGCGGACACAGTGAAGCGATCCTTGAAACTTCCGCGAGCACGCGGGTCATCGGCATTGATCTCGACGGCGCAGCGTTGAGTGCCGCTTCCGAGCGCCTCGCTAAATTTGGACCGCGCTTCCGAACAATCCAGGCGGATTACAAGACTATCGCGCAGGTTTTGACAGAAGTTGGTGAGGGCGAACCAGCTGGCATCCTGGTGGATCTGGGAGTCTCGTCGCTCCAGTTTGATTCGCCGGCGCGCGGATTTAGCTTCCGCTTCGACGGTCCTTTGGACATGCGGATGAATCCCGAGAGCGGCGATGCCACGGCAGCCGATCTCCTGCTGCAACTTCCTGAAGAGGAGTTGGCCCGAATAATTTTTGAGTATGGCGAAGAGCGAAACTCCCGCCGCATAGCCAAGTGGATAGTGGAACATCGCGAGCAAGGGGAGCCGATCACCACAACCAGGGGGCTGGCTGAATTGGTAGCGCGCGCGGCCGGAAATAAAAAGCGCACGCAGATTCATCCCGCTACGCGGACCTTCCAGGCGCTGCGCATTGCAGTCAACCACGAACTCGAAGGCCTGGCCCAATTCGTCGAAACAGCGGTTGATCTTTTACAACCTGGCGGACGCTTCGCTTGCATCAGTTTCCATTCGCTTGAAGATCGGATCATGAAGCAGGAGTTGCGACGCTTGTCAGGTTACTGCCAGTGTGAATCGCGCCGAGGCGTCTGCATTTGCGGAGCGCGAAGAGTGGTCGAATTGCTGACCCGACGTCCGGTTACGCCGGATGAAATTGAAATCGACACGAACCCTCGGTCGCGCAGCGCCAAGTTGCGCGCTTGTCTGAAGATGGCTTCAGCTTGAACTGATAACACCAAACCGGAGTTTCCCATGAAAAGACTTCCCTCCACCCAACGCAATGCCACGATTCATCGAGACCGCGACGGACGCGCCCTCTCGCGTCTCGCGTTGCTGCTCTTCTGCGGGTTGGTTTTGGCCAGCGGGTTTCTGTTTGCCGCTAAACAGCATTTCGCGTCGGTGCAGTTTGGTTACAAGAGCGAGTCGCTACGGCAGGAACGCGCGAAACTTCTGGAGGAGCAACAGCAACTGCTGTTGAAGAAACAGCAAGCTTATGCGCCCGCGAGACTTCAATCAGAAGGAATCGGACTCGGCCTAAAGCCCCTCTTGGCCAACCAGATGGCTAACAAGAAAGCCAGCCCCCGGAGCCAACTGCCGCTCGCCCCGGCCCTGATCAATTCTGCTGCTGCATTACAGCGCTCCAATGTGGGTAATTAGCAGCCTCAGATTCGAGACTCTCAAATTTGAAATTCGTGTTAGGCGAGGCGACAGGCTTCACTCACGCAGTCTGTCGGGCGGAAGGGAGAGATCCAAAGAATGATGACGCGCCGTACTAGTCAATCCGAGTCACAATCAGACGGTTCGATTCGCCGCACGCTCTTGGTTGCGGCGTTCGTAGTTTTCTGGATGCTGGCAATCAGCGCCCGCCTGGTCTATTTGCAGGTTTCGCGGCACGACAACCTGGTGGAGAAAGCGCACCGGCAGCAGCAAGCAGCAATTGAAACTGCTCCGGCGCGAGGAGCGGTACTTGACCGACAGGGTAAAGAGCTGGCGCGAAGTATCGATACGACTTCGATCACGTTTGACCCGGGTGAATTTGATGCCCACCCGGCAAAGGCGAAAGAGCTAACCCCCGCACAGTCTTCGGCGAGGCTTGAATGTGAAGCCGAACTGTTGTCGTCCGTCTTGCAACTGGACCGACAGAAGCTGCTGGCGCAGATGAGTGAGGCGAAAGAGAAAGGTCGGCGTTTCCTCTGGATCGCCCGCCGGATCGATTTGGACCAGGCAAGGCAAGTCGAAGCGATGCACTTGCCGGGCATTCGTACGATCAAGGAGCCCAAACGGTACTACCCTAACGGTTCGCTGGCGGCGCACGTGCTCGGATTTGTCGGTCTCGATGGCGTTGGCCTCGCCGGCATTGAGCAGGTTTACAACGAAAAAATAACTGGGCAACCCGGCAAGCTCTTCATCGAAAAGGATTCGCTGGGAACTGCTTACGAGAGTTCAGAGATTCCCGCGCAACCCGGCCAGACCGTAGTGCTGACGATTGATCAGTCGATTCAGTATCACGCGGAAGCCGCTCTAACCGCGGCAATCTCAGAGTCGAAAGCGAAGTCTGGAACCGCGATCGTATTGGACCCGAAGACTGGTGAGATTCTCGCGTTCGCGAATGCTCCTACTTACGATCCGAATGACGTGGCCGCTTCGGCGCCGGCATCGCGCTCGAATTGGGCGTTGCAAAACACTTATGAGCCCGGCTCGACTTTCAAGATCGTGGCCTTCTCGGCAGCGATTGAAAAGGGACTGGCTAAACCGACCGATCACATTGACTGCCAAATGGGCTCGATCACGGTAGCAAAGCGCGTGATCCATGATCACCATCCGTTTGGAGACTTGACGATTTCTGACGCGCTGGCCAAGTCGAGCAACGTCGCGGCCATCAAGCTCGGAATGCGAGTAGGCGATCCGGAGATGTACAGCTACATCAGGAATTTTGGTTTCGGAGCGCGTACTGGAATCGAGTTGCCGGGTGAAACTGCCGGCATTCTTCATCCGCTGGCGCGCTGGCAACCGTCTTCGATTGGTTCGGTCGCAATTGGTCAGGAGATCGGGGTAACTCCGTTGCAGATGGTTGCGGCCTTTGGGGCTCTGGCCAATGACGGCGTGCGCATCGCCCCGCATCTCGTCCGCGAAATTCGCAACGCCTCGGGCGCTGCGACTTATCGTCCAACCGTGGACCCGCGCAGAGTGGTCAGCCCAGAGACTGCGCGCGCTCTTCGAGGAATGTTGCAGGACGTTACCCTGAACGGGACCGCGAAGAAAGCCCAACTGGACGGCTATACCGCTGCAGGGAAAACGGGCACCGCTCAGAAAATTGATCCGGTAACTAAGAAGTACTCGATGACGAAGCATGTAGCGTCGTTTGTCGGGTTCGCCCCGGTTAACAATCCGGCAGTAGTCATCGTAGTTGTGATCGATGAACCATCGGGGGCGTATCACGGCGGCGATGTAGCCGCTCCGGTGTTCAGAGCGATCGCCGAAAAAGTCCTGCCGGAGTTGGACGTTGCTCCTGATACAGACTTCAAAGACCCGATCGACCTGATCGCGCACGAAGCGCAAACACCTGAACAGATTACGAAGCAACACGAACAAGCGGCGCGGATCGAAGAGTCGCGCGCAGCGACGATGCCGAAAGTTCCCGCTCGCGGCAATCGAGACAGCCGCGACAACGAAATCGTTTACGCAGTGGCCACCAGCAAAGCGATCCTGATGCCCGATTTGAGCGGCCGAAGCGTCCGAGACGTGGCCCGTGTTTGCGCACAACTTGGACTGCAGGTGGAGGCACACGGCGATGGCCGCGTGATTAAGCAGAGGCCCGGCGTCGGCGCGGAACTGAGATCCGGGCAACTGGTCTACGTAGATTTTGGCAGGTTGAACTGAACCGCTGGTTACGTTACCTACCCAGGAGCAAAGACGATGATCCCCGATCGAAGGCCGAGTAATCAGTACGTTGGAGTCCCATTGCGGCAACGGGTAACGGCATGCCGGAAGCGCTTGCGAGTCAGCCGCCAGCTGCCAAAGTTGCCAGAGTCGAGCGAAACCCTCGGGTTGACCGCGGTAACAGGAGGCACTTTTCTTGAAGAGTCTGACGGCGTGCGAGAATCAGGTGTTAAGGCAATTGGTAGTTCCGAATTTCGCGAGGGCGAAACGCAACCGATAGGGCAAGAGGTTGGGATAGCGTGAACGTAAGAGAAGCAGCGATTTTAATGGGCGCCGACGCCGCACACGTAAGCGCCGAGTTGTTTGACAAACGAATTACCCAATTCTCAATCGATTCCAGATCGGTTAAGCCTGGCGAGTTGTTCTTCGCTTTGTCGCAGGAAGACTACGCGCGAGCCGGCTTCAACGGCGTTTTTGATGACGCGCATCAATATATAAAAGACGCCTTTGGCAAAGGCGCCATTGCGGCAGTTGCTCGGACTGATCGCGTAAACGCGGATTCGGATCTGCTGGCAGTGAAGCAGAGTCTGCTATTGGTTGATGACGCAATCGCAGCGTTACAGACTTTGGCGCACCGCGTTTACGAAGCGTGGGGCAAGCCGGTAGTGGGAATAACCGGCAGCGCTGGAAAAACGACGGCCAAAGAGTTGACGGCGCATGTCCTGGGCCATAGCGGGCGGCACGTTCTCAAGAGCGAACGCAATTACAACAACGGTCTGGGGCTGCCGCTCTCAGTTTTGCAAATGGTCAGCGCCGGCCGCACCGCTGATCAGTTTGATATCGCCGTACTTGAAATGGGAATGTCATCTCCAACGCATGAAATTCAACGTCTCTGTCAGATCACGCCACCAGACATTGGCGTCGAACTGATGATTGCTCCGGTTCATCTCGAGCATTTGGGTTCGATTGAAAATATTGTCGCGGCGAAAAGAGAACTGATCGAAGGGTTGAAGCCGGACGGTATTGCAGTGCTAAACGCGGACGACCCGCTCGTCATCGGAATGCGCAATCAACATCACGGACGAGTCTTAACTTTTGGTGTGGATAGTCTGGCCGACGTCACTGCCAAGAATATCGATACGAGTGAACTCGGGTTGATCAGGTTTCATCTGCAGACCACGTTGGGCGAATCGGAGGCAACGCTGCCGATGAGCGGCCGTCATAACCTGATGAATGCGCTGGCGGCAGCTGGAGTGGCAACCTGTCTTGAAATTCAGCCGGCGCGGATAGCCGAAGCGCTCAGCAGCGCGGTGCCGCCAAAGATGCGCGGCGAAGTGTTCAATTTCGAAGCCGGCTTTACCGTCGTCGACGATTCGTATAATTCGAATCCGCGTTCTTTGATCAACATGGTCCGCACAATTGCGGAGGCCGGAGCGGGTTCAAGACGGCGGCTGGTGATTGCCGGCGAGATGCTGGAACTCGGGCCGGAAGAGGCAAGCCTGCATCGGGACGCGGGCCGCGAAATTGCAGGAGCGGGCATCGACATTCTTTGGGGAGTGCGTGGGTTAGGGGCCGAAATCGTTTCCGGCGCGCGGGAGGCCGGGTTGGTCCAGTCAAGTTTTTTTGAAAACGCGGACGAAGCCGCGCGCGCGATCGTTGGCGAAATCAAACCAGGCGATCTGGTGTTGGTAAAAGGTTCGAGAGGCGTGGCCACTGACAAGATCGTCAGAGCGCTACGCGAGCAATTTGCTTTGGCGAAGCAGTAGGACAGGCATTACTGCCTGTCCCGGCCAGTTGAGTGTTGGCGGCAGAGGGACAGACAGGACTGTCTATCCTACTTAATGAAAACTGAATGATCTACTACGTCTTATACGAGCTTATTTACGGCCACTTCAAAGATAAGGAGTGGTATCTCGTTAAGGCGCTCAACGTTTTTCAGTACGTTACCTTTCGGACCGCGTATGCCTCAATCACCGCCTTGCTGCTCTCGCTGTTGTTCGGCAGAAAGCTGATTGGCGCGCTGCGCCGCTGGAATATCGGCCAGCAGATTCGCGAAGAAGGACCGCAAGGTCATATGGCCAAGCGCGGCACGCCCACGATGGGAGGTGTGCTGATTGTCGGTTCGGTGGTGATTTCGACTTTGCTGTGGGCGCGGTTAACGAGCGTCTACGTCTGGACGGTGGTGATCGCCACACTCGCTTTCGGGGCCATCGGATTTGCCGACGACTATTTGAAAATGGCCAAGCAACGTAGCCTCGGGCTGACCGGCAAGCAGAAGCTGCTGGGCCAACTGTTGATTGCGATCGGCGTTTGGCTGGTGCTGTTTGTACTGACGAAATACTTTGCGAGCGACTATTCGTGGAATGTCAGTATTCCGTTTTTCAAAGACACCGCGAATCCGGTTGGTATCAGTTTCATCGGGCCGATCCTGTATTTGTTTTTCATCATCGTGGTCCTGATGGGTTTTTCCAATGCGGTGAACCTGACGGATGGACTGGATGGACTCGCGATTAGCGTGACCTTCATCGCGATGACTGCTTTGACGGCCCTGACGTATTTAAGCAGCGATGCGCGTTGGGCGAAGTATCTGGAGTTAACGCACCGGCCGGAAGCAGCGGAGCTGACTGTTTTTTGCGGAGCGATGGCTGGCGCGAGCCTCGGATTTCTTTGGTACAACGCCCCGCCTGCCGAAGTTTTCATGGGCGACGTGGGTAGTCTCGCGATTGGCGGCGCGATGGGCACCGTGGCGGTGCTTACGAAACAGGAATTCATGCTGTTGATGATCGGCGGCGTGTTTGTGATCGAGGCCCTCTCGGTGATGCTGCAAGTCAGCGTCTTCAAGATGACCAAGCGCACCACGGGGACCGGGCGCCGCATGTTTAAGATGACGCCGCTGCATCATCACTTTGAAATGCAGGACTGGAAAGAGTCGAAGATCGTGTTTCGATTTTTAATCATCGCGATCCTGTTTGCGCTGTTGAGTCTTTCAACTTTGAAACTGCGGTAGGGAGAGTCCGACCGTCGTAGGCAAGTTCAAACTCGCCGCTCTTTCAGGGCCGCAGTTCTGTTTGGCTTTATGGAAGTAGCCGGCAAGAAGGTTTTGGTGATTGGCGCGGCGCGCAGCGGAATTGCGAGCGCGAAGTTTTTGGCGGCTAGGGGCGCGACGGTCGCCCTCAACGACGCCAAGCCCTTTGAAAAATGGAACGCTGAAGCCCAGGGGTTGAAAGCGGAAGGCATTGGTTGTCTTGCGGGCGACGCGCCAAGTTGGTTGTTGGACCAGATGCAACTGGTGGTGATTAGTCCCGGCGTCCCGGCGAAGTCAATCCCGATCAGGTACGCCGAACGCGCCGGCGCCGAAGTGATTGGAGAGGTCGAACTGGCCTCGCGATATTTGAAAGGCAGAATTGCCGCCATTACCGGGTCGAACGGGAAAACAACCACGACTCAACTGACTGGCGAGTTGCTGAAGCACGGCGGCGTGCCGACTCAGGTTGGCGGAAACATTGGCCGGCCGTTGATTTCGCTAGTGGAAACTTCTCGCGAGGACGGTTGGACCGTGGTGGAGCTTTCG
>JANLZV010000547.1:0-5916 GCA_031366425.1 Pyrinomonadaceae bacterium
GGAGCTGCTCGGAAATGGAGACGCTGCTCCTGCCGCACCGCCATCGGATCCAGCCCCAGTGGCTGAACGCGCGAGCGACATTCGTCCCGCAACCAACGGGGGAAGTGAAACCGCCGCGATCGCCGCGACCGCCACTGCGCCAGGCCCGAGTAACACGGCGGCCGCAGCGTCTGCTCCGGCGACAGCTCAGGCACCGGCTGCTCAGGACAATCAGATCGAGTCGAAACCAATCCGCGGGGCCGCGCTGAAGATTGTTGAGAACATGGAAGCCAGTCTTTCGGTTCCCACCGCAACTTCGCAACGACGCATCCCCGTAAAACTGTTGGATGAAAACCGCCAGGTCATTAACCGTTACCTCGCGGAAAACTATCGTGGCAAGGCTTCCTACACCCACGTGATTGCCTGGGCTCTGCTGCGCGCCCTCACGGAGTTTCCCCAGCTTAATGATGGATTCGAGATTGTAGACGGCGTTCCGTCGCGACTGCTGCGCTCCGACATTAATCTCGGGGTCGCAATCGACCTGGAAAAGAAAGACGGCAGTCGCTCCCTCCTGGTCCCGAATATTAAGGGCGCGAACAAATTAACCTTCACGCAGTTTCTCGCCGCTTATGACGACGTGGTGAAGCGCGCGCGCACCGGTAAACTTCAAATTTCAGATTTTCAGGCCACGACGATTTCGCTGACTAACCCGGGCACGATCGGTACCGTGGCGTCCACGCCGCGCTTGATGGCCGGTCAATCAGTAATCATTGCGACTGGAGCGATTGAGTATCCGGCGGAGTATCAGGCCATGGCGCCGGCAGCGTTGTCGCAGCTCGGCATCAGCAAGGCCATCACGATCAGCAGCACCTACGATCATCGCATCGTGCAGGGTGCTGAATCGGGTGGGTTTCTCGCGCGCGTTCACGAGTTGATAATTGGCAAACACAATTTCTACGAAGACATCTTTTTCAACCTGGGTATTGCGCACGCGCCGTTACGCTGGAACATAGATCGCAATCCTCTGTTTGCCCCGGGTGATCAGCTTCGAGAACAATCAACGAAGGAAGCACGCGTAATCGAGTTGGTAAATGCTTACCGAGTGCGCGGTCATCTGATCGCCGACATCGACCCATTGCATGCGATGCCGGTGCTTTATCATCCCGAACTAGACATCGAAACATACGGGCTGACGATTTGGGATCTCGACCGCGAGTTCTTCAGCGGCGGCCTTGCGGGCCATGAAGTCGCCCCACTGCGCCAGATTCTCGACATTCTGCAGCGCGCTTATTGCGGCAAAGTGGGCATCGAGTATCGCCACATTCAGAGCAAGGACGAGAAGCGCTGGATTCGCGAACAGATTCGCGTGCAGTTTGTCGAACCGCAGCCTATCCCGGCGGAAGTTCGCAAACAGCTTTTATGGAAACTGATCTCAGCGGAGCAGTTTGAGCGTTTTCTGCACACCAAGTATCTCGGTCAGAAACGGTTTTCACTCGAAGGTTGCGAGACGATCATCCCGTTGCTCGATCAGCTCATCGAAGGCGCCGCGGCGCGTGGGGTGGAAGACATCACGCTCGGCATGGCCCATCGAGGCCGCCTGAATGTTCTAGCCAACGTGATCGGTCATTTTTGCGAACGCATCTTCGCTTCGTTTGAAGGCTCGGTGCATCCGTCGTTTCCCGCAGACGAAGGCGATGTGAAATATCACCAGGGCGCGATCGGGGAACGCAATGCTGCGAATGGCAAGAAAGTATTGTTAACGCTCTCGCCAAATCCCAGTCATCTCGAAGCCGTCGATCCCGTAGTCGAGGGAATGGTGCGTGCCAAGCACGATGATCTAAAAGATCGCCTTGGCCGTCCGCGTGAAGAAGCAATCGACCTCGCTTTGCCGGTGCTGCTGCACGGCGACGCTGCCTTCGCCGGTCAGGGGGTAGTGATGGAGACGCTCAATCTTGCCAGCCTTAAGGGCTATCGCACTGGGGGCACGATTCACATCATCATCAACAATCAAATTGGGTTTACGACCTCGCCGGAAGCCGGACGTTCAACGATCTACTCGACCGACGTGGCGCGCATGACGCAGTTGCCCATCTTCCACATCAACGGCGACGATCCCGAAGCGGCCTATCGCGCACTTCAAATTGCGCTCGACTACCGGCAGGAGTTCAACAAGGACGTGCTGCTCGATCTGGTCGGCTTCCGCAAACTCGGACACAACGAAACTGACGAGCCGAGCTACACCCAACCTTTGATGTACGCGCGCGTTAAGGCCCACCCGGGCGTGCGCACCGTTTATGCGCAACGGCTGATCAGAGACGGAGTGCTTACTGAGGCCGAGGTGACCGAACTTATTGCCGAACGCGTCCGGCGTTACGAGGACGCGCTCGCTCGCGCAAAGGACGTCGTCGGCAAAAAAGATCCGGTCGTTAAGATTTCACATATCGAAGAACTCGATGGCTCTGAGGTGATCGAAACGCCGGTCAGCCCTGAATTGATCGGGACGATCGCCGAGAAGATCGCACTCGTGCCGCAGGATTTTCATGTCAATCCCAAGATGGTGGGCCAATTAGCGCGGCGCGCCAAGATGGGTAGCGGCGGTCTCCCCATCGACTGGGCTTTTGCCGAAGCGATGGCTTTCGGATCGCTGGTGGTGGAAGGTTCGCGGGTGCGCTTGAGCGGTCAGGATTCCGGACGCGGCACGTTTAGTCAGCGACACGCGGTTTTGTACGACACGCAAACCGGCAAATCATGGACGCCATTATCTGAATTGCGATCCGAGTCGGCGCCTGAAGCGCGTTTTGAAGTTTTTGTTAGTTCACTTTCGGAAGAAGGCGTGCTCGGTTTCGAGTATGGCTACACGGTCGTGGCCCGCAAGGCGCTCGTGCTTTGGGAAGCGCAATTTGGCGACTTTGTAAACGGCGCGCAAACCATCATCGATCAATACATCGCCGCGTCGGAAGATAAGTGGAAGCAAACTTCTCGCCTGACTATGCTGCTGCCGCACGGATACGAGGGTCAGGGACCCGAACATTCAAGCGCGCGGCTTGAGCGTTTCCTCCAGCTCTGCGCCGAAAACAATTTGCAGGTTTGTTATCCCACCACGCCGGGTCAGTATTTTCATCTGCTGCGCCGGCAGGTGAGGCCCGGTATGGAGCGGCCGCTGATTGTCATCACGCCGAAGAGCCTTTTACGACTGCCCGCGGCTTCGTCTTCGCTGGCGGATCTAACGATGGGTGGGTTCCGCCCCGTGATCGACGATCCGGAAACGGGAAGTCCCGAGACTGTGAAACGCGTGGTGCTTTGTAGCGGAAAGGTTTACTACGATTTGATCGCTGCACGTAAGGAAGTGGGCGAATCGGGTGAAGCTGCTCGCGTGGCGATAGTACGCCTCGAACAATTTTATCCGTTTCCGCAAACGCGTTTGCGCGAGATTTTAGCGAAGTATCCGGCGGCGAAGCAGCTGGTGTGGGCCCAGGAAGAGCCGAAGAACATGGGCGGCTGGACGTTTGTTGAGCCGCGCCTGGAAACATTCCTGCCGCCAAGCGAGCGACCAATTTATGTCGGCCGCAGTGCGTCAGCCAGTCCGGCGACCGGGTCTTACTCAATTCACCAGGCCGAGCAGGCTGAGTTGATCTCGAAGGCACTAACTGTGTTTCCTTAGGATAGTCAAGACGCCTAACGCTCAAGTGACTAGTAGGACCGCGGGCGCCCTCGCCCGCAAAGTGGCGATAGACGCGACGTATTTTTCAAAAACTAGATCATGTCGAGTGTGTATTGTTCGCGCTACGCGCTCATTTGCGGGCGATGGCGCCCGCGGTCCAACACCGGCGCAAGCACTAAACCAATCAAACCAATGAAACTGATTCCCGGAATTTTAACCGCTACAATTTTTTTCCTTGTTTCGAGTTCACTTGGCACGTCGCTGAGCTCCAAAATTTCTAACAACCCGCCGCCGGAACGAAACGAAAGACATCTTGCCAATCTCAAGCAACTGACCTTTGGTGGCGAGAATGCCGAGGCTTATTTTTCCGCAGACGGGAAGAAGTTGATCTTCCAGTCAACTCGCGATGGGCGTGAGTGTGATCAGATTTACACGATGAACATCGATGGTTCGAATCTGGCCCAGCTGACGAATGCGGGACGCACAACCTGCTCTTATTTTTTCCCCAACGGCAAGCGCGTGCTTTATTCGTCGACCCAACTCGGCGCTCGGGAATGTCCGCCGCGCCCTGATTTTTCGAAAGGCTACGTGTGGGCCGTCTATCCGGCGTTTGATATTTTCACGGCCAAGGCCGACGGCACCGACGAAAAGCAGCTCACGAATACTCCGGGCTACGACGCGGAAACTACGATTTCGCGTTCGGGCCGGCTGGTTTTCACCTCGATGCGCGACGGCGACCTCGATATTTACACGATGGACGGCGATGGCAAACACGTGCGCCGGCTGACAAATGAACTTGGCTATGATGGTGGTCCGTTCTGGTCCTACGACGGTAAACAGATCGTCTATCGAGCCAATCATCCGAAAACGGACAAGGACCGCGCTGACTACCAAAGCTTGTTGGCCCAGAACCTGATTCGCCCTACGACTCTTGAGATTTGGGTGATGAATGCCGACGGTTCCAACAAGCGCCAGATTACCAGGAATGGCAAAGCCAACTTCGCCCCTTACTTTTTCCCGGACGGCAAACGCATTCTCTTCGCGTCAAACATGGACGATCCCAAGGGCCGCAACTTTGATATCTATAAGATCAATGTCGACGGCAGCGGCCTCGAACGCATAACCGATAACGAAACCTTCGATGGGTTTCCAATGTTCTCACCAAACGGCAAAAAGCTCGTCTTCGCGTCTAATCGGAACGCGAAAAACCGTGGAGACACAAACGTCTTCATCGCTGATTGGGTTGAATAGGCCCCGTGGCTTGGTCAGAACCACCTGCGTAAGCGGGTGGGCAATCAAAGTCCCGCCCGCTCACGCAGGCGGTTCTGACGAGAGCTTTACGCAGAAGGATTGTTATGGAAACCACATTGCGAATGCGTACTCCCCTTGTTTTAGCGTTGGTCACTGCGATTTCTCTTGTCGGCAGCGGGCAACAGCCTCAACCGCAGACCATTCCCAGCGTTGAGCGCTTGCGTGAACACGTTAGCTACCTCGCGTCAGACAAATTGGAGGGACGGAGAACCGGAAGCGTGGGAGCCAATCTCGCGGCCGAATACATCGCTCGCGAATTTTCGCGCTACGGGTTGCGCCGCAGCATCGGTTACGACACCGCCGGAATGTCGATTCTGGAGGCCGATTCACCAAATCGCTATCTGCAAAAATTTCCCTATGTGGCCGGAGTCGAACTTGGGAAAGCGAATTTGCTTTCCTTCACGGTGCCGGCGAATCCCGACTCGAAAGCGGCGCCGTTGAAATCAGGTATTTCGGCCACGCTCCGTGCCGGCGAAGATTGGATGCCGCTCGGCTTGTCAGCCCTTGGTCGAATCGAAAATACCAACGCCGTTTTGGTCGGATACGGTTTGACCGTCAGTGAGTTGAAATACGACGACTATGCGTCTGCGAATGTGAAAGGGAAAATTGCAATTGCTTTTTCAGGCACGCCTGATCGGGACAATCCGCACGGGCAGTTTGCGCGTTATGACGAGGTTCGTTGGAAAGCGATCGCGGCCCGCAATGCCGGAGCACTTGCCTTAATCGTCGTAGCTAGTCAGGAAAATTTTAAGGAGGATCGCCTCGCGCGTTTGCGTTACGACAACAGCGCCGGCGACGCGGGCCTGCCGGTGATCGGCATCTCGCGGCAAGCGGCCGCGCAAATGTTTTCCGCGACACCTCTAATGCTGACTGCCGCGGAGCAACGAGTTGGCGTGAAACCACCCGAAGGGAATGAACCTCAAGTTGCTCCGTTGCCGCAACATGAGGTTCGCGTAACGCTCCAG
>JANLZV010000560.1:0-4369 GCA_031366425.1 Pyrinomonadaceae bacterium
CCGGGAGAGTAAATTCCACAATCATTCCTGAGCCTTGTGGCCTCGGTGGTGGGACGAGAATTGAAAGCGCCGGTTTACGCTGTCGTCCGTTTTGTTGTCCTCGTCTTCGGGTTTCTGTCGCATAAAGAAGAACTCTCCCGCTTTTTCAGGGCTCAACGGCGCTCCAAACTTATTCGCTGCGAAAGCAAGAACCGGGTCCGTTTTCTTCAATAGGGCGACGCCGGTTGGACCAACGGGGAAATCCGGTATTACGCCGACGCCTTCCAATCTTCCGCCGTCAATCATGACCAAATCTCCGACTGTGACGCTTACGGCGAAGACCGTATAGACACCTGTGGTAAACGTGCCATGTCCGACAGCCAGCGGGTAGAACTGACTTGCCATTACAGCGCCCGCGCTCACGTCACCGGCTATGTTGCCACGCTTTTCGATTTGAACCACGCGGGCGAATACCTCCGAAGCGGAAGCCGAGTCACTATCTATCAAGACCATTAACTTCCCGGCATAAGCTTTTTCTTTCGCAGTCTTAGCAACTCTCTCTTTGGTCTTTTTTCTCGAGACTTCGTCACCAATTTTCACATCGTGGTCAAAGAAATATCCGGTCAAGTAGAGTTCAGTAGCTATATAGCCTCCCCGATTTCCTCTCAAATCAAGGATGAAATTCTTATGCGGGAGAACCTCCTTCATCATCTTGTCGATCGCACTTTTTTCAACCGAGAACGAGTAAAGTTTGCAGGCAATAGTGTCAGAGTTGATTTCCTGGCACTTGGAAGGCCGATCCTTTTCTTCGGCTTTGCGTCTTTCCGCTTCCTTGCGCCTTTCTTCCGGAGTAGTCATTCTCGATTCGATTTGAACTTCGCGTTCTGTTCCCGCAATAGATTTCACTTTTAGTGATAATTTCTCCTGGGGGTCAAGAGCGTATATCAAATAATTGATCTTCCACATAGTTTCCCTAACCGGCATGTATGTCCCGATTTTCAAAACCATGTCTCCGGCTTTTAGCCCTTTCGCTGCAGCATCGCTACCTTTCTTCACGTCAACGATGTAGCACTCGCCCCCAATTATCTGCATCGAAAACCCGTACTCGACCCGGTTAGCTCTTGGTGGAGGGATGAAGCTCGTATGCGAATCGTTTAACTCAACTAACACCTGCGCAATCACGCGAAATACCTGGGAGTTCGTGTTCATCGTCTTGATGCGCTCGGCAGCAGCTTTGAATCTCTCGTCAAGATCCATGCCGCGAAACCTTGGATCGTAGTAGTTCTCCTTGATTACATTCTTTACTTCGCCCAACATCTCCACTCCGCGTTCACGAGTGATTCCTGCGTTTGGCTGACGATTGGTTTCATCGATGCTCGTTTGAGCTGATGCGTGACCAAGGAAAAAACAGAAAGCCAGAAAACAGCAAGTTGCTCTTAGCACTCTTGGGAAGAACGATGTGGTCGCTTCTTTCATACCAACTTCGGGGTGGTCACTACTGGCCTCGTAGGCTGGGCCGCCCAGCGCAGTCCTCGCCAATATTTTTCGAATTACCGAACTTGTTCGGCAGTCCCAGGGCCAATGGCACGAATTGCCAACTATTTTTTGCGATTGTTTAGTGCTCGGACTATTCCGCCTGTTCAGGACAGATCGAATACTTGTCTTTGGTTTTCGTTCTTAGTTTTCGGGCTTCTGCGGCTCCGTCTTGAGTTCCTTAATAACTTCACGAACGTCGTTGATGTCGCTTGCCTTGGGAGCCAGTGCCACATACTTCTCCAGCGACTCAATGGCGCGAGGCTTGTCGCCCGTCTCCTTGTATAGTGCGCCGAGATATCTGTAAGCCATCGGCACGTGCACGCCCCCCAAGCTGATAACTCGCTGCAATTCTTTTTCCGCGTCGACGTATTTCGCCAAAGAGATCAATACGCGGCCGTGGTACAGGCGCGGCAGAGGGGCGCTATTGTTTAAGTCGACAGCACGATGAAGTTCAGTTTCAGCCTCGGCAAATTTCTTCATTTGCATAAGGACGTAGCCAAGATTGAGCCTGAGTGTGAAATTTTCAGGAGCAGCCTTGGTAGCCTGGGTAAGCGTTTGGGCAGCTTGTGCCAAATCTCCCAGGTTCATGTAGAGAATGCTGAGCTCATTCAGCGCCAGGACGAATGAGGGATGTAATGCCACGGCCGCCTTGAATTGTTCGATCGCTTTCTTGCTGTCGTTGGCGGCGATAGATGCCAGCGCCTGGTTGTAGAGGTCCACCGCTGCCCGGGGCACGCCGGCGAGCGCTGCGTTTAGAACTCCAACCTTGGCTGCGTTTGGTTTTGCTCGGAGTTGAATTTGTACGGTGTCGGTGCGACCGCGATTATCGTAGAAGTCGACCGTTTCATTCGCGGGCAAATAGTCTCTGCCGGCTTCCACTGTAACAAAGTAAGTTCCCTCTCGTAGTCGCCTGAAAGTGAAAACTCCGTTGGAGTCTGTCATCGTAGAAAACTCACCGACGTTTACACTGCTGAGCCTGACGGTACAACGCCTTTCCATTTGCTGGCCCGAAGGCGAAAGCACTTGTCCGACGATAGTATTGGTGCCGCGTCTCATTCCCGATGCCGGATCATCATCGATTCCGGTGCTCCCAATTTGGCCGGAGGCGCTGCCGGCAATGAAGAGCAGAAACAGTGGCAAGCAGAAAAACGCGCGAACGCGGATGACGAAAAGGCGGCTGACTGAAGTGAGAAGCATCTCTCAAACTCCTTTCACAAAACTCAGATGCTATTCAAGGTGCGAGGCTGTCTATTATAGCCAACAATCGGACGAGATGTTCACGTCTTCCTGCCTCATTGATAAAAAATTAATCCGGGGCACGCTGATACCAGACAATGGTATCGCCGTCGTTCGGGCGCTCGGAGTAAATCGTGGCCGAATAACCGATGGAGTGCACCTTAAAAAAGGGCAGTTCGAGCATGGCGTTGTTTGAAAGCAGCAGGCCGCCGGGTTTCAGCATCCGCTCGATGTTCATCATGGCCAGGCTTTGATCGAGATTGTCGTAATAAAGAAAAATATTCGTGCCGATTATGAGATCAAACTTTTCAGCGGGCGGTAATTCCAGCCGTTGCATCACGATGTTTGTATCGACTGGCGAGATGCTGGCGGCCACTGACGGTCGAATCCGTACAGCGCGGATTCGCAAATCACCGGCGGCAACCGGAACTGTTACCGGAGCGACGGGCGCGCCGATCTGATCGCCGAACCTTTCCCAATAACTAACAGTCTCCGGTTGCCACGGGGCCGTGAGATCGCGCGGGAGTTGTACGACATAACTTTGCCCGGCACGCGCCCGTTGGCGGGTGCGCGCGAGGTGATCGTTAACGCGTGGACTCAAATCAAACGTAGTCAACTGAAGTTCATTTGGTTTGGCGAGTCGCAATCGCAATAGCGTATCGATAATGGCGAACGGTTGAATCGTTTGTAGCGGATAGAAGTCGTAGCCTTCCTGCTTGTCAGTGAAATCCAAACCGGGACCAACAATAGCCACGCGCCGCACGGAACCGGGGGCGAAGAGCCCGCGCGCCTGAATTGATTTGAGCGCTTCTTCCAGCGCGAAGTTTGGGAATATAGAAGTGTCAGAAGCCAACCCGCGCGAGCGAAAGAGACGCGAACGTTCCGCAAACTCCTCGGTGGGATCTCCCAGCAGTTGCGCCGCCTCGAGTGCGCGAGCGTAGCCCGCATTTTCGCTAAGCACGCGATTCATGCCGGCACGCAGAAATGCGGCAGCTTTTTCGCGGCCGTGTGGTGTTGGAAGTTGAAAGCGGTTTTGATTAACCAGAATGCGACGCGCAAAAAGAAGTCGTTCGTTGCCACCAGGCGAGTTGAGAGACTGCAACAGATCGTCAATGCGCGCGCTCAGCAATCTATTCAACTGTTCCGCTTCCCGCGGCTGCGCGCCCGGCACGGGTTGGCCCAAACTCTTGAGCCGGGTGATCTGATCAAGGGCAACTCGTGGCTGTTTGGTGAAAGATGTGCCGAAGAGCAGGAAGTTGATCAAAGAATCGTCATCGCCCTGGGCGAGGCGGGCGCGGATTTCGTCATCTCGTTGCTTTACCCACGCAGGCCAAAGCGCGGCTAGTTGTTGCTCGGTTTTTCCCTTCAGCGCCGCCGGCAATATTTCGTCCAAGGCGGACAAGACGGGGCGCGCCTCAGCAAATGAGATGTACACCGCCTGCCGCTGCGGCACCGATTGTTGTCGTTGGGCAATAAGCGGCAGCGCCAGCGTCAGCAGGCAGAGAAAGGTGGTGGAAAGAAGCAAGTGTTTGCGCATAAGAAGCATATCGCGGGCGAGAACTCAGCCGAGCCGTTGAAGCATACTATTCTTTTTCGCGCGGATCGAATATCAAGCGGC
>JANLZV010000568.1:0-9573 GCA_031366425.1 Pyrinomonadaceae bacterium
GTTTGACTCTGAGTCATGCAAAATTCCATTGAAACTATTGACCCTGCGCGAGCGCAATCCCAGTCGTCTCTTCCGGCTGCGCGCCAAAGAGTTCGGTCTGAACTGGGTCAAGTCCCAGAACTTCACGAACTCGCGCAAAGCTACGCCGGTGTATCGGCAACGCTCCGAGTTCCTTGAGCAGCCGGCAGTGTTCAGGGGTTGGATAACCTTTGTGCGACGCGAGGCCATACCCGGCGTAGATCGCGTCCAGCTCCATCATATGAGCGTCGCGGGTAGTCTTCGCAATGATCGACGCAGCGGCGATTGAAGCCGAGAGCGTGTCTCCCCGAATAATCCCACGTTGCGGCGAGGGGCAATAAGGAATTTTACGCGCATCGACGAGGGTAAAGTCCGGACGGCAGCTCAAGCCTTCCACGGCCCGCCGCATCGCCAGCAGCCCGGCGTGGTAGATGTTGATTTTATCGATCTCCTCAACCTCGGCGAATCCCGCCGCCCAGCAAATGGCATCGCGTTTGATCTGGACGGCCAATTCCTCCCGCATCTCGTGGTCGAGGATTTTCTTGGAATCATTCAGGCCGCGCAGTTTGTAATTTTGGGGGAGAATCACCGCTCCGGCCACGACGGGACCAGCTAGCGGCGCCATGCCCGCTTCGTCGACGCCCGCAATCAAGGTAAAACCCTGCGCCCACAGTTCAATCTCGAATCGCAACAAGGTATGCAGTCGCTGACCTTCCGAGCGATTGCTGCGGTAACGAGATCGAATGCGTTTCGCGAGTTGTTGTGCGCCCTGGCGCGTGTCCACTTCCAAAGCTTCAAGGAAACCTTTAGGCACGGCACGACGGCGATCGAGGAAGAGCGACCTCAGTTCAGGAATAGACTTATCGAGTAAGTTTTCGAGTGACGGCATTTTTTCTGGTAACAAAGTCGCAGCTGGCGCTTTCAAGAAGTGTTATTCTAACCGACCAATCTCGGCTCCGCGAATTTGAGGAAATAAAAAAACAGATTTTTCTTCAAGGAGGATAGGTTGGCATCCCCCATACCACCAGAAAAGTCATTCCGGCTAATCGGCCTTCTGCCGCTGGGCTTTTTTCTCGCGCAGCTAATCCACTACTGGCAAGTCAATGAGCTCGGGCAGGTATTCTGGATGTGCAACATCGGAAACCTCCTGCTCGCAGTTGGCCTTTTGATGGGCGTAGTAATTTTAATCAGAGTGGCGGCGATCTGGATGGCTCCGGGAGTTGCGGTGTGGCTCGTCTATGTCGTCCCCACCTGGGGAGTGATGTTGACGGGAGGGGCGACCTTCGCACAACTGTTTGGAGTCATTGCATCGACCCTCGCCCACCTCGGCGGATTCGCGGTGGCCATGTCAGTACTGCGCAGGATTAGAATGGACGGAGGCGCGTGGATTTACGCGTTTGGTTGGTACTTCGTGGTGCAACTGCTCTCGCGTTTTACCACTCCGGTGGCCCTCAACATTAATGTCTCACAGCAGATTCAAGGCGGCTGGGAACAAACTTTTAATGCTTACTGGAAATTCTGGCTCGTCCTAACCATGATTGTCGGCCTTTGTTTATGGGGCCTTGGATACATCCTGCGACGCGCCTGGCCGGCAGACTCACCGCCAGCTGAGCCTTAGAACTTCTCGATCAAGTCAATTCTCTAACGCGTTCCTCCGCGTTCAAACCTTCTTTGCAACACCGGAGGATTGCCCTGAGCGGACGCGTCCGCGGGAACGCTGCCGGGGTTAAAAACATAGGTGTCGCGCGTCCGCACCGCGAGATTTGGTTGATTCACCCTGACCTTGATTTGACGTCGCTGTCCGGCGCGCGCGGGAGTCTTCGGATAATAGCCAAGGCTGTATTGACGTCGGAGTTCTTCGGCGATGTTCCCAAAAGCAGCCGAAAGATTTTGCGTCGAGTCGGCTTCATAGTTTCGCGCTCCGGTCCGCTGGGCCAGATCGCGAAGGTAACGACTGGCGACGTCATATTCGTACCCGCTCGTGCCCCCGCCGCCTGTCCTGCGCCCAGAGCCGCCGCCGCGCGAACCGCCGCCACCGTTGCCTCCGCCATTCCGGTTCCGATTCTTTGAATTCTTGTTGCCGAAGATCGCTCCGAATATGTCGATTACTTCCTCAACCGGTGAACCCGTGGATCCTCCAGCACCCGGCCAGGTTGAACCGCCCGAGGTTGAATTTGTGTAAGTGTCGTATTGGACCGGATAAACGAGCGCATCAAGCTCTTCAGCGTCGCGTAGATTACTTTCATACGAAGCATACTTGCTGGTCGTATCCAGGCCGTCGGTAAACAGCACTACGGCCTTGCGACCGGAAACCCGATTCAACTGCTGATTGATTACCATATCGACGGCGTCGTAGAGCTTCGTGCCGGCTCCGGTGCGCGTTCGTCGGATTGCATCGCGCAAACGGTAGCGGTCGTTGGTGAAGTCGGCCAAAACGCGAATGTCGTCGTCAAAGGAAACCACCATCACGCGATCGTCCTGCCGCAATTGATTCACGAAGGTAATCGCCGCCTCCTGAATTTCCTCGATTCGGAAACGCGTGGAGCCACTCGTGTCAAGCATCAGGACGACTGAGAAAGGCTTGTCGACTGCGGAAAAGAAGGCGACGGTTTGTTCGGTGCCGTCTTCCCACAGCCGGAAGTCTTCTTTGCGCAAATTTGGAATGTACTTGCCATCGCGATCCATGACGCTGACGGGAAGCGTAACGAGCGTAGTGTCTACTCGTACGATGTCTCCCGCGTCCACTTCTTCCGGTCCGTTATTCGTCTCGGTTGTTTGGGCCGTGCTTGTCTGCGTACCGTTTGGTCGAGTCGCTCCGACCAGCACCGGAGGCCGCGATGGAATTGTCGTATTTGAGGGACTGGTTATGTTTGGCTGCGGAGTCTTACCCACCCGGCGTTGGCGCGTTTGCGCGTGAGAACCGACGGCGCCCGCGACTGTCAGCGCAATCAGGAGCAGGTAAGACGAAAATCTTTTCATGGCAAAGTCCTTAATTGATTAACCAAATTACCGAAAAACGCGATTAATGTGACGTGAAAAGTTGCAGCGCCCATCTTTGATGCACGTTTACTGTAAGAGATGTATGCCTCGGATCAGGCGGAGGAGAGATAAAGCGCTTGCAAGATAGCGCGCCGGGAGAGTTTGGGCAAGATGAAATCCGCCGTCTCAGCGCCTACGCCGTGCGTTGGTAGTGCGACCTGGAAATCATGCGTCGCGGTTGGGCTGGAATTGTGAGATTATCCTGCCCTATTTCAGTTAACTTCATTTAATGAAAGAGTTGATCGACAGGTTCGCCTGCCTACGCCGTAATGCGGATTCTTAATCGGTTAAATTATTGGTGGTCGCTTTCCGTAGCGGGAGGCCTTCTGCTCACGCTCGGGCCACCAGTGCTTTTCGTCGCCTGGATTCGGCGAAAACATGAACTGGTTTATCCGTGGGCTCTCTTCGGCGCACGTAATTGGTTGCGGCTAAGTGGTATGACAGTGCGCGTCACCGGCGAGGAACACCTCGATCCTAATCAAACTTACGTTTTCATTTCCAATCACCGATCGTATTTGGACACTGCCACCATCTTCGCCTACACGGGCCGCCGCCTCGGTTTGGTAGCCAAGAAGGAACTCTTGAAAGTGCCTATTCTCGGATTTGGCATGGGCTACGTAAACATCATGGCGATTGATCGTTCGAACCGCGAACGCGCTTTGCAGACGGTAGCGGCGGCAACTGATCGGATCCGATCAGGCAGATCGTTTGGAGTGTTTGCCGAAGGTACGCGAGCGAAGCCGGGTCAGTTTCTGCCATTTAAGAAAGGCGCCTTCTACATGGCGGCGCAAGCAGGAGTGCCGATTGTGCCGGTCGCGATTAAGAATACTGACGAGCTGATGGGAAAGGGAACAGGGGAAGCCAGGCGCGGCACGATCGAGATGGTAATGTTGCCGCCGATTTCAACTGACGGATTCAACACAGATGAAGGGGTGAAACAACTGATCAGCGAAGTCCATTCGCAGATCGGCGAACAACTCGGCATGTCGTCAAGTTGATTGTTTAATCACGCCGTCACGTCTAATAAATAAAAAACTGAGCGCGGCCGCGGAGCCTAACTCCGATTCGCCGCGCTCAGCTTTGTTTCCAATTCGGAACCTACGTGCAACTCAAACAACTACGGCTTCTTCGGAGGCGTAGACACCGGCGGTTTCGTCTCTTTTTTCGGAGCGTCAGGATCGTCAATTTCGATGATCTTTACCTTGGCCCGCGCTAGTTGAAAGTCGGAATACTTCACTCGCATCCGGATGTGCAGCGTGTTGCCCTTGTCGAATAGGAGTTCCTCGTCCGCGTAGGAATAGGTGGGAAACCAGTAACGGCCGTCGATCTGCTCGCGATAGGTTTCGACGATCGGAAATTTGTTTTCTTTGGTCTCCGGCACACCTTTGCCGCGCGTCTTTACGATTTGCAACTCAACTTCGTCTACCCAAATCCGGCCCATGAAAAATCGCTCTTTGGATTTCTTGGGGTTCGGCATCACTTTGGGTGAGACGTCAAAAACGTGAAGATTCAACTCGTCGATCTTTTCCTTGCCGACGTATTTGAATTCGTATTTGTCGGCCTTCTCCGGTTCCAGGGCAAACGGTGAAATGCCGCCGAGGTCGTCTATATCTTCCTGCGTGATTGACGGCAATGTCGGCATTGGGGCGAGCGTAATCTTCTCGTAGCGGACCCCCTGATCGTCGAAGGTGAAAAGAGAAACGCGATGAAATTCACCGGTCACCTGGCTGCCCATTCCGAGGCTCTGCATCAACGCATCGCGCTTGAATGAATACTCGAGCAGCGCCTTGCGAAACTGTCTTTCCTTTGCCGTAAACGTTCCCACAATGCGGTCGATCTCGGGCTGGGAAAGGGCGGGCGAACTGATGGGACCATCCTGAGCAAATGCGGAAGCCGCCATCAACAAGGCCAGCGCGAACGTCCCACTAATTGATATCAGGCCCTTTTTCAGTGTTTTAGGGGCCAAGCGTCTAATGCCTCTCATGAAACCTCAACTGATCGGATTGATTTTGAATCGACGCAACTTCAGATGCCGCAAAAGAAATTCCTGTTGTATCCCGGTTGTATCAAAGGACCGAGATTTGGCGCCGCGGAGTTACGCAGCAAACTCGACCGCAACGCGGTTTGGAATGATGCCGCGCTCAAAGCCCTCTGCCAGAAGCAAGCTGACTGCTTCACGCCCGCGCTCGGTGTAATCGAGAGTCAGGTCATTTACCCACATTGCTACGAAACGATCAGCGAGCGCCGGATCCATATCACGGGCAAACTGCATCGCATACTCGAGCGCATCTTCGCGATGGTCGAGTGAGTAGCGAATACTTCGCCTGAGACAATCCGAAACTTCGGCAATAATCTCCGCACCCAACTCTCGGCGAATAACGTTTCCGCCCATCGGCAGTGGCAAGCCGGTTTTTTCATGCCACCATTCACCTAAGTCCAAAATTTTGTGGAGACCCATCGACTCGTAAAAAAGCTGGCCCTCGTGAATCAATAGACCTGCATCGCAGCGTCCGCTCTGTACGGCTTCGATGATCTTGTCGAACGGCACAACTTCGTACTCAAAATCTGGATTGAAAATTCTGAGCGCGAGAAACGCGCTGGTGAGCGTGCCTGGTATGGCAATCTTAAGCTTCGAGATTTCACTCGGCTGATGCGGCTCACGCGAAACCAAAATCGGTCCATACTTGTCGCCTATCGAAGCGCCATGCGGCAGCAAAATATATTTATCAGCGATGTAGGCATACGCATGAAAACTTACCGCTGTGACGTCGTAGGTTCCGCGAAAGGCTTCTTCGTTCAACGTCTGAATGTCTTTGAGCACATGTGTAAAGTTCAGACTGCCGGTGTCGAGTTTGTTGGTTGCCAGCCCGTAAAACATGAAGGCGTCGTCGGAATCAGGAGAATGGGCGACGGTGATGGTGCGGGTTTCAGAAAGTGTTTGCATAAAAATTATTGTCTTGAGACTCAGTGGCTTTAGTTATTCAGACGAGGCTCGGCGTGGCCGGCGCCGCTTCCCTCGCGATTGGATTGTAGACGGTGTCGCGTTCGACCGCGGCAAATCCCGCGTCTTCAATCAGCGTCACCAGATCACTGCGCGACATCCTGACTTCATTGTTTGATTCAATTGAGTAACTCTGTGAGAGCTCGCCGCCGTCAGTGATCGTTCCATCGATGTCGTTGGCGCCGTAGTGAAGCGCCACCTGGGCGAGATGCTTTCCGAGCATCACCCAATACGCCTTGATGTGATCGAAGTTGTCGAGCAACAATCGCGACACCGCAATCGTCTTCAGCGAGTCCACGCCGGAAGGACCAGGCAAGTGGGACAGCTGAGTGTTTTCAGGATAAAACGCGAGTGGGATAAGACACTGAAAGCCGCGAGATTTGTCCTGCTGCTCCCGCAGACGAATTAGATGATCGACACGGTCCTCGATCGACTCGATGTGTCCATAAAGCATCGTGGCATTCGTTTTGAGCCCGGCCGCGTGCAACTTGCCGGACAGTTCGAGCCAACGATTGGCGTCACACTTGTGCGCGCAGATCATCGAACGGGTCGGTTCGCGAAATATCTCTGCGCCACCGCCCGGGCACGAATCCAAGCCGGCGGCAATCAGCTGCTGAATCACGTCTTCGTCCGTCATTTTGTAAAAATGCGCAAAGTGATCAAACTCGACCATCGTGAAAGCCTTGAGGTGCAACTGCGGATAATGTTGCTTCAGGCCTGACAGCAGATCCGTGAAATAACGGAAAGGCAGTTTGGTGTTGAGCCCACCGGTAATGTGGAGTTCGGTCGCGCCTTCCTTGACGGCCTCGCCGGCGACGCGCAATGAGTCGTCGATGCTGTGGGTATAGGCATCCGGCTGTCGCGGGGTTCGATAAAAGCCGCAGAATTTGCAATCTGCGTAACAAACGTTGGTCGGGTTGAGATGCCGGTTCACGTTGAAATAAGTGGTGCGGCCGTGTTTCTGGCGTCTAACGCTGTCAGCTAGTTTGCCGAGCCCCGGAAGGTCGTCTGTGCCGTAAAGCACGACTCCGTCTTCAAACGAGAGCCGATCGGCTGCGGCAACTTTCATCGCGATCGCATTAAGTTTTTCGTCGTGGGAAAAATTCATAGATACGTCCTGAGCAGGGCGGCTCCTCCAAAAGTTAGAAACAAAATTACGCTCACAAACGCGTTCGTAGTAAAAAATGCGGCGTTCAATTTACTCAAATCGTCGGCCTGTACCAGACGGTGTTGATAAATCAGCAGCCCGGCGGTAACGATCACGCCAACCAGGGCAAACATGCCCAGGTGCGTGGTCCAGTATAGTGCAAGCAGAGCTGCAAACGTCGCCACATGAAACAGCCTGGCGATCATTAGCGAGCGCCTGATTCCAAATCGTCGCGGAATTGAATGCAGGCCGGCGCGCAGGTCGAAGTCGTAATCCTGACAGGCGTACAAAATGTCGAAGCCTGCGGTCCACGATAAGACCACGAGGGACAGCAAAATCGGCACAAGGCTATCGAGCGTCCCGCGCACGGCTATCCAGGCGCCGGTCGGCGCGATCGCCAGGCACCAGCCCAGCAACACATGCGACAGCAGCGTCCAGCGTTTGGAAAATGAATAGAGCAGCATGCTCACGAGCGCGACGGGCGCGAGCATCAGCGCCAATCGATTGAGCATGGCTGCTGCGACGAAAAACAAGAGCGTGGCGACCACCGTGAAAGCGCAAACAAAGCCCACTGACAAGAGACCGGCCGGCAATGCGCGCGTGGCGGTGCGCGGATTTGCCGCATCGTATTCGCGATCGACGATCCGATTAAAAGCCATCGCCGTGGAACGCGCACCGATCATCGCGACCGTGATCCAAAAAACCTGTTTTAGGGAAGGCAAACCGTTTGCGGCCAGCACCGCACCCAGAAACGCGAATGGCAACGCGAAGAGCGTGTGCTCAATCTTGATCATCTCGAGGGTGGTCCGAACATTTCTGAGGAGGGGTGGCATACTGCGTGGTGTTTGTAATTACTCGTCTTCGGCGTTGACTAGTTCGCCCGCCTGTTCTTTGAGTCCTTTCCACTCGGTCGCCGGCGAATGGGGCACACCCAGGTGGTCCAACACGCGAAACACGAAGTGGTCTACCAGCGCTTCAATAGTTTGCGGCCGATGGTAAAATCCGGGACTTGCCGGAATGATGTGCGCCCCAGCGCGTGACAATCGCAGCATGTTCTCAAGATGAATCGCGTTGTAGGGAGTTTCGCGCGGCACCAGCACCAGTTTGCGATGCTCTTTCAACGTCACATCCGCCGCGCGATGAATTAGATTTGTGCCGGCCCCTGAGGCGATCGCTCCGAGCGTGCCCATCGAACAGGGCACTACCACCATTCCCTCTTGAGGGTGCGAACCAGATGACGGCTTCGCGGCGATGTTGTCGAGCCGGTGGACCTGAATCAAGCGAGAATCTTCCGGGAGTCCGATCCAGCTGTTGATCCGGCTGCGGTCCGGCCCGCCGAGATCCACGCCCATTTCCACCCGCGCCACTGTTCGCGCAGCTTCCGAAAGCACTAAATTTATTCGCTCAACTACGCCGCTGGCAGCCATGTGCAGCAGGGTGCGTTGCGCGTAAATTGAGCCGGAGGCTCCAGTGATTGCTACAGTAAATTCCATGATGGTTCAGTCGTTTAAATCTTACTTTGCAGCAAGTAAGGGTGCAAGCGAGCGCCTTTCTTCTTAGAGTCTGCTTCGCGGACTTAAGTCGGATACACATGTTGGTAAGGCAAGTATGTTATTGCGTTCCAACGGGCAACCGAGTGCTAGAATGCCCGGTCTGGCTTGGGAAACAGCCGTTTAGCTTCTGGAAACCACCGCATAACTATGGATTTACTGGAAATCGAAAAACTCTTAGCTGCCTGTCGTAGCGGCGAACTCGACACCGCCGAGGCTGCCAGGCGGATAAAAAATCTTCAATACGAAGACATCGGTTATGCGCGGGTCGATCATTCGCGTTCAGTCCGCCAGGGTTTTCCTGAAGTAGTGTTTGGCGCCGGCAAGACCCGTGAACAGGTGGTGGGGATTGTCGAGCGGCTGGTTAAGCATGCTCCGAATGTAATCGTCACGCGCACGGACGAGGGAACCTTCGGCGAAGTCAGAAACATTGTTACCGCAGCCGAGTGGCACGAGACGGCGCGAATGATCAGGATCCAAACCGATCAAACTGAGCGCGGCGTGGGCGAGATCGTGGTGGTGACAGCGGGCACGAGCGATATTCCGGTCGCAGAAGAGGCGGCCCTGACTGCCGAAGCAATGGGGAATAGCGTTAAGCGGGTTTGGGACGTTGGTGTGGCGGGGATTCATCGTGTGTTGGCGGAGCGTTCTCTGCTGCAGAGTGCGCGCGTAGCGATCGTGGCTGCGGGAATGGAAGGCGCGCTGCCGTCGGTAGTCGGCGGCCTGGTGAGCGTGCCCGTGATTGCGGTGCCAACCAGCATCGGCTACGGCGCTTCGTTTGGAGGCGTCGCTGCCTTACTCGGAATGCTGAACTCCTG
>JANLZV010000610.1:0-5460 GCA_031366425.1 Pyrinomonadaceae bacterium
GTAGGCAGCAGTCGAATCAAACGACCGCCACGGTGAGTCGTCCATCACGGGCTTGTAAACGTAACAGAATCCATAGCGCATTCGCTGTTCAACGCTACGTTCCAGGTTGCGCTCGCATTGTCGTCTGAAGTCGTCTAAATCGTCGTCCTGCATCCGGCAAATCCTCGGGACTAAATTCTACATCGTCACGCACGTTCCGCGCTTCAAAAACTGTCCATCGCCGGCTTTTCCTTTGTACTCACCATTCTCGATTACCACTTTGCCACGCGAGAGAACTGTCTCAACTACACCTTTGATTTTCTTGCCTTCGTAGGTGCAGTAGTCGACATTCATGTGGTTTGTCTTAAGGCTGAGTGTTTGTTCTTTTTCCGGATCGAAAATCACGATGTCTGCGTCTGAACCAACCGCGATCGAGCCCTTCCTGGGAAACAGGCCAAACATCATGGCGGCGGCGGTAGACGTGAGTTCCACAAAACGATTGAGGCTAATGCGATTCTCCACAACGCCCCCGTTGAAAATCAGTGGCACACGGTTTTCGACACCTGGCGCGCCGTTTGGAATCTTCGTGAAATCGTTGCGACCTAGCTCCTTTTGTTCTTTCATGCAGAAAGGGCAGTGGTCGGTGGAAATCACCTGGAGGTCGTCAGTCTTCAATCCTTTCCAAAGCTCGGCCTGGTTAGATTTGTCGCGCAGCGGCGGCGTCATCACATACTTGGCGCCGTCGAAGCCGGGCTCGTCGTAATCGTCGAGCGAAAGAAACAGATATTGGGGACACGTTTCAGCGAAAGCGGGGATGCCGCGATCACGCGCCTGGCGAACTTGATTCAATGCGTCGGCACACGACAGGTGGACGATGTAAACCGGCGATTCCGCCATTTCAGCAATCGCGATCGCGCGGTGCACTCCTTCGGCCTCCGCGATTGTCGGACGCGTTAGTGCGTGATACTTCGGCGCCGTATGGCCCTTGGCTAGGGCGTGCTTAATTATTTCATTGATGACAATTCCGTTTTCCGCATGCATGCAGATCAGCCCGCCCCGTTCTCCCGCCGCCAGCATCCCGCGAAAAATTGTGGCATCGTCGACTAAAAAAACTCCGGGGTAGGCCATGAACATTTTGAAACTAGTGACGCCTTCGTCCATCGCCGTGTGTAATTCCTCAATCTGGTTGTCTTCGAGTTCAGTCGTGATCAGATGGAAGCCGTAGTCGATCGCGGTTTTGCCTTCGGCCTTCTGGTGCCAATTGTCGATGCCCTGAATGAGCGACTCGCCTTTGTATTGCACGGCGAAGTCGATGATCGTCGTGGTGCCGCCGTAAGCCGCAGCGCGAGTTCCGGTCGTGAAATCGTCGGAAGCCTGGGTGCCGCCGAACGGAAGTTCCATGTGCGTGTGAGGATCGATCCCACCCGGGATCACCAGCTTGCCGGCGGCGTCAATCGTCTTGTCAACTTCCATATCCAGAGTCGCACCAATGACGGAAATGATTTCGCCATCGATCAGTATGTCGGCGCGATAGTCGTCGGTAGCCGTGATCACGCGACCATTTTTGATTAGGGTTTTCATTGTTAGTTACCTTCAGGCCAGCATCGTTGAGTCGGAATAATCTACTTAGAACCAATCTTGAAGGATCTAAGAATAACTTGCAGCCCACCCTTTTCGCCTACGTCGTCGACGCTACGGACATCCGGGCTTTCAGATGAAGCCAGCATGATCAGCACCGCGCCTTTTCTTCCAGCTTCACTCGGAAGCAGTACCACGCGTCCATAAAAATCCAATTCTTTGGTCTTGCTGCTATGGCTCGTAAATCGAAACTCGTACGCATCCACTCCGGCCACGCTGACTTCGCCTTCAGACACCTTCTTGTATTCCGGGAAACCGGCGGAAAATTGCTCGCTGAGTTGGTCCGCGAGTTGAGGCATCACCGCTAGCGGCCCATTGCAGTATCCGACAGCAAAGTTCTCGATTGTAATATGGTCTGAGGTTTCACTTTCCACTTTGACAAAATTCGGCGATGAATCCTGGCCCGCCTTCGGATCACGTTTCCAGGAGCTGGGATATTCAAAAGAAAAATCAACGTAATTTTCGTCCAGCTTTCCGGTAAAATCCGACTTCGAGTTCACATAGCTGGTGGTTCGAGCGCTCGTCGCATTCGAGCTGTTTCGGTTGGAAGTATTCTTGTTCGTTGAGTACTCGCTACCGAACGCGAACAACAGAAAAATTCCCAGCCCGGCTAACGATAGCAGGGTCCTCGGCATTTGATTTCTCATTTAAGCTCCTCTTTGAATTTGATCGGGCGACCGCCAGAAACGCTAAAGCTCCGGCGGCCAAATAGAAGACAAGATCTGTCCAATCGAACGAGCCGGGTACGAGATGCGCCATCTGGCCTAGCTCGCTTCCGACGCCTAACACTGGCCCTGCTCCCAGAAACATAATTCTAACTACGGACGTGCGCGAGCCTGACCAAACGTGGCCCATGAACGCGCTTAATGCATAGACCCAGAGACCGTCAGGAAGGGAATAAACAAACCAGGACGGCATGGCCGCGACCGCGGGCACTCCCAGGCGCACCTGTTGAATGGTCGCTTCCAATCCAAGCACACGAAACCATCTGAACATCATCAATTCAGGATCACGCCAGCAGACGTAGATGAGCCCGCCTGCAAGCATCGGCAGCGCAACATGCAGCAGCATGAAAGAGTTTTTGAGTTTCAGCAAATCAGCGTCTGGTAAGCGCGAACTACGTTTGGTTCAGCGGTTATCAGTACCCAGCTTAGGATAAAAGATGATCGACTCACGATTCGACTAGATTAGTAGAGATTTCCTTCGCGCTTGCGTCCGGTGTAATCCACGTAAACGACCTTCAGTTCGGTATAGAAATCGAGCGCCGTTGATCCTTGTTCGCGGTCGCCAATCCCGGTTCCCTTGATTCCGCCGAATGGAATGTGCGCTTCACCGCCGGTAGTCGGCGAGTTGATGTGCGTCATTCCAGTTTCAATTTCATCGACAAAACGGAAAATCCGCGCAGCGTCGTTGGTGAAAATAGACGACGATAATCCGTACTCAGTGTCATTGGCCACGACCATCGCTTCTTCAAAGTTCTTCACGCGCAGCACCGACAATACCGGACCAAAAATTTCTTCGCGCGCAATCCGCATGTCGGGCGTGACCCGATCGAAGACGGTAGGTTTAACAAAAAAGCCCTTGTCGAGTCCGTCTCCCGTCGCGCGAGCGCCGCCGCAGAGCAGGGTCGCGCCATCTTCGCGCCCGATATCGATGTACTTTAGGACGGTGTTGAATTGTCCCTCGTCTACGGTCGGTCCCATCTCAGTGTTTGGATCTGCGCCGTCGCCGATACGCATCGATTCAGCCCGCTGCCGTAACTGCTCGACAAACTGATCGGCGATATCGTCGACGACGATCGCGCGACTAGTCGCTGTGCAGCGTTGTCCTGACGAACCAAATGCGCCCTGTGCCACGGATTCAACCGTCAAATCCAGATCAGCGTCTTCTAGAATAACGACCGGATTCTTGCCGCCCATCTCACATTGGACCTTGGCGCCGCGACGGGACACTTCCTCATAGAGACGAATGCCTACTTCATTTGATCCGGTAAATGAAACCGCCTTCACTGCCGGATGATTTATGATTTCGTCCCCAGCCTCCGAGCCCGAACCTAACACCAAATTCAAAACGCCGGGGGGAATTCCGGCTTCGGCGAAGATTTCCACGATTCGCACTGCAGTCGCCGGCGTCAGAGTTGCGGGCTTAAACACCACCGAGTTTCCAGCTACAAGGGCGGGCGCGATCTTCCAGACCGGAATCGCAACTGGAAAATTCCATGGGGTCACGCAAGCTACGACACCCAGCGGCTGCTTGAGTGTGTAGGCGAAATTTGACGGGAGTTCGGATTGGATCGTCTCGCCGTTCATCCGACGTGATTCTCCCGCACAAAATTCCGCCACATTGATCGAGCGTTGCAACTCGCCGCGTGACTCGGCGATCGTCTTGCCCTCTTCGCGTGTCAGAATTTGGGCCAGCTCTTCTTTGTGTTCTTCCAACAGTCGGGCGGCCCGAGCGACGATGCGGCCACGCGAAGGCGCGGGAGTCGCGCGCCAGGCGGCAAAGCTTTGCGCAGCTGAATCGACTGCTCGCTTCGCTTCTTCGCGAGTAGCTTGTTTGACGGTGCCGATCACGTCGCTGGTGTCGGCCGGGTTGATGTTATTAACTATCTTCGACGACACGGATTCGACCCATACGCCGTTGATAAAATTTCGGTAAGTATCCATATTTTCTCAATCCACTTCTTGACTGCTGGGATATCTGCCGGCTCAGGTTGTTGCTTACGGGGTCGTTATTGTACAACAAGTGCTTCTGGATTGGCCTCCGCATGACTAGAATGCCGACGTTTCGCTGACACCGATGGAGACGAATCAATAACGAATCAATGAGGAATCCTGAAACCGAGACTTCCGGCGAACCAAATAGCCTGAATCAATTGCTGGTGGAGCGCGCAGCGTTAGCGCCGGGAAAAAGTTTTCTTTTTTCAGAGTCAGACGGCCGCAAGTTTTCTTACGAAGACTTTTTGGCCGCGGTGAATCGCGCTGCCCGAATGCTCGCTGCCTACGGCTTGGGAAAGGGCGACGTGGTGAGTCTGCTGATGCCCAACAGCGCGGAATACATTATTGCCTACTTCGCGTGTTGGAAAATCGGTGCGATTGCAGGTCCGATAAATTCCCTTTTGAAGGCTCAGGAAATTTCGTTTGTCCTCTCCGACTCCGAAACCAAAGCTCTCCTGGTCCACTCTGATTTTCTCTCAACCATTGAAGGTATCAGGAAAGACTTACCCGGGCTCAGGGACGTGATCATCTTTGATGATGAAAGTGCGTGCGCGAAAGACTTCAACGCCTCACAAGCAACGGAAACTGAGGAACCGCATGCGGACCTTCTCCCTGAGACAAATATCGTCCGCGACAGCGAAGCCATAATCATCTACACCTCTGGTACTACCGGCAAACCAAAAGGCTGTCTCTTGACTCACGGAAACCTGATCTCGAACGCCCGTCAGATCAGCGAGTGGCTGGGGTTTGGCAAAGACGATCGCTTGCTCAGCATGATGCCACTTTTTCACATGAATGCAGTTTCGGTAACCACGATGTCTGCGTTGTATGCGGGCGGGTCGAGCGTAGTGAGTCCGAAATTCTCGGCGTCGCGGTTTTGGCAAATAATTTCGGATTACCAAATCACCTCGTTTGGTTCCGTCGCCACGATGCTCTCGATGTTGTTGACAACGTATCCCGAGGGCGTGCCTCAAGGACTCAAGACCGATCAGCTTCGTTTCGCAATGTGCGGATCGGCGCCTGTCCCTGCCGATGTCATGACCCGGTTTGAAGAGACGTTTGGCTGCCTCGTAATCGAAGGCTACGGTCTCTCGGAATCTACCTGCCGTTCCACTTTTAATCCGCC
>JANLZV010000612.1:0-5123 GCA_031366425.1 Pyrinomonadaceae bacterium
TTTTTAACATTGCGGGCGGGGGCGCCCGCGCTCCGTTAACTTCCGTCTTAATGATCGTGGGTTGGAATTGAGGAGGAAAGTCAGCTAGCTTTCTGATGCAGCAGTCGCCCTAAAGACCTTACCCGCGTTCCTCATCAGCAAGCCAAGCCGTGACACAGACTGCGGAGCCGATAACCCATCATATGGACCCGGGCGGGACTTACCAATCACCTGGTAGGCGCAGTCTCTCCAGATAAATCTTCCGGCTTCTCGTCGCCTTCGTAATAATTCGAATAGTAGCCCGAATAATAGTAGTCCTGAGTTTCGAGCTTCACGTTATTAAGCACGATGCCAAAGATGTGGGCGCCCACGTCCAGCAGTTGCTGCTTCGCCCGGCGAGCCACGGCGCGCGACGTTTTGCCGCCATGGACCACTAGCACCACGCCATCAACCATGGTCGACAGGATAGACGCGTCGGTAAACGAAATCGCTGGGGGCGAGTCGATGACGATGTGCGTGAAACGTTCGCTCAAGGTGCCGAGTAGTTTTCGCATTTCATCCGAGCCCAGCAATTCCGCGGGATTCGGCGGCACCGGCCCGGAAGTCAAAAACTTCAGGTTAGCTTGGGGACCGTAAGTCTGCATCAGGTCGTCGATGTCGGTCTCACCGGAAAGCCAGTTGGTCAAACCTTTGTTGTTTGAGGCATTCAAATGAGCATGCAGCCGCGGACGTCGGAGGTCGCAATCGATGATCAATACTTCGGCGCCAGTCTGCGCGAGCATGAACGCCGTATTGATCGCCGTTGTTGTTTTGCCTTCTGAAGGCTGACTGGAGGTGACCAAAATCGTTTTCGGCGGTTGGCCGGCGGACGATAAGAGCAACGAAGTGCGCAGGTGTCGATAGGACTCTGCAATCGGCGAACGCGCATCGGAAATCATCGCGAGGGCCGTCGTGTCGGAAGGAGTAGGCGGCGGCGCCCCACTGCCCAAACCGATTAAGCGACCGCGATCCCGGTTCGCGGGAATCAACGCCAGGGCCGGCAGATGTAAATAGCGGTCCACATCTTCGATCGACTTCAAGGTGTCATCAAGGAAATCAAGGAGAAACGCCAGTCCCACGCCGGCAACCAGGGCCAGCAGAAACGCGATGAAGATGTTGCGGAAACGCTGTGGGCCAATGGGAGTTCTCGGGAGGCGGCTGTAAGTGGCAATGCTAACTTCATTCGGACGATCACCACTCGTAACCTGCAATTCGCGCTGGCGCTGAAGCAACGTATTGAGATACTGCCTGTTGGTTTCCAGTTCCTGGCTCAGTGCCATCAGATCAATCTGATCGCGAGTTTGCTGTGTGGTAGTCCCTTTCTGTTGTTCGTACGATTGCCTGAGCAATCTTTCCCGGGCAGCCGCGGCTTCAAAACGTCTCTGGATCGAAGTGACGATTTCAGTGGGAGCTTTTTCAAGTTCTGCTTCCAGCCCGGCAAGCTGGGCATCGAGCTTCTTAACTTCAGGCCACTCCGCCGTGTAGACGATCATCAGGGCGTCGCGCCGTTCCTTAAGTGCCGAGATGCGATCTCTCAGCTTTTCAACTCTGGCCGATGTATTCACATCGGGAATCGAGAAGCGATCCTTTTCGTTTCGCGCGGCTTGCAACTGCGATTGAAAATTCTTCCGCTCATTTTCCGCTGCTAATAACTGGGCGCTAAGCGTGGCAAGTCGCGTTGCCTCGAGATTACCTCCGGCCTCAGCAGTGAGCGGCAGGTTATGCCCCTTCGCATAGTTAAACTGGGCTTCCTGATCGTGCTTAATCTTGGTCTGGAGCGTAGCAATCTGTTTCGCCAGCAGCACCTCGGCATTCGTCGAGCCAATCGTTGACCGCTCATAATTATTGTTAACGAATACCTCCGCGAGCGTGTTAGCGATTTTCTGCGCCAGTTCAGGATCGGAGTGGGTAAATCTGATCGCAACTAGATTGGTGTTGGGGATCGGATCAATTTGTTCGCCGGCAACCACCGCGTCTTCATAAGGTTCGAGTTTGGTCAACTCCTCCGCGGTTAACGCGCCGCCGCTAACTTCGCTTTCACCCACCACGGCCAGGCCAGGAGAAATCGCAGGCGACTCAGTTGCTTTCTTCGGTTTCGAGAAGACGCGGCGCAACGAAGCAAACACACCGCCCTGCGACTGTCCACCGAAAAAGGCCTGGTTGTGTTGCAAGTCGAGCGTGAGAACGACTTGGCGCGCCAACGCGGGATTCTCTAAAAGTTTTAGTTGGGTACCCCAAAAATTCGGATCGCTTTGAGCGTTAATGACCACTTTCTCCGTTTGCAAAACGCTCATCGGCTTTGGCTCGATGCGGATGGTAGTCTCGCCTTCATAGATCGAAGGCGCGCGAAACGATTGAATCGTGACCAGCGATGTGATCACCAGGACGAGGCTGAGAATCAACCACTTTCGTTTCAAGACCACAAAGAAGTAGTCGCGGATGCCAGCCGGTTCTGTCGATACACCGTAGGGTTTCGCCTGGGCGAGATCTGACAAGGGTCGATCCAAACTGCGATCAAGCGCAGACAGTGGCAGGAGACGGTTATCTTGCGACATCATTTTAAACCTTCAATTTAGAACCATTTCAAAAGATAGGGAATAATAGCAGAGTGCGGGCTTCTGGCAAATTCTGAGAGGGAATTCAGGCTCTCGCTTTCGCCTCCGCGGATCCCTCCGGCGTGGACAATAAACCAACAAAATCCCTGAGCGAATCCTTCCAAAATGGCATCGGGGGCAAGCCCAGCGCCTCCGACGTCAAACACTTCAGCCGGGAATTACGAGGCCGCGGCGCTGGTCTCTGGAGCGAATCCATCGTCACGCCCTCGATTTCGACAGCAGACATTCCCGCGAGATCCAGCGCTGCGCGGGCGAATTCGGCAAAGCTTAATCCGTCTCCCGCGTTCACGACATGAAATACTCCGGCGTGTTTGCGCACCGCCAATTCTCTAAGCCGAACTCCCAAGTCCCAGGCGTAAGTTGGCGTACCGTAGCAATCGCTGATCGCCTTGATCTCAGCGCCTTGCCTGGCTCGGTCTACGATCGTGCTCAAAAAATTACGCCCGCCCGCGCCGAATACAAAGCCGGTGCGGGCGACAATCGCGCCATCCAAAGCAGATTGGGCACGACGTTCGCCCTCCAGTTTGGACCAGCCGTAAACACTCCGCGGATTGGGAGCGTCCTCTTGTGTATAAAATCCTGTTTTGTCTCCGTCAAAAACGTAGTCGGTGGAAATTGTCACGAGAGTCGCGCCAACTTCCCCGCACGCCTTAGCCAGATTTTCCGGCCCGCTGGAGTTGGCGGCGAAAGCGCGGTCGCGGTCCGATTCGCAGCCATCCACGTCAGTCCACGCAGCACAGTTGATGACAGCTTCGGGTTGTTCGTCGCGAATTGTTTGCAAAACACGACCCAGATCACTGATATCAAGCGTCCGGTGGTCTCGCGCGACGACTTCGTCACCCAAGGTTTCGCAGTGTTGGACCAGTGCTCGCCCCACCATTCCCCGCGCGCCTGTGACGAGCACTCTCAAGTGGCAACCGCCTCCGCGCCATATTGGTTGCGATAATAATCCTGGTATGCGCCACTGCGGGTACGTTCAATCCATCGAGTATTTTGTCGATACCATTCGATGGTTTTTTGCAATCCAGTTTCCCAGGTTTCGTGCGGTGTCCATCCCAATTCCGATTCAATCAGCTGCGGATCCATTGCGTAGCGGCGGTCGTGACCGGGGCGATCTTTCACATAAGTAATCAGCGTTCGTGGTTTGCCGAGCGTGTCCAGCAGTGACTCAACCACGTCGATGTTGCGTCGTTCATTGCGAGCGCCGACGTTGTAGACCGCTCCCGGCTTGGCATGGTCCATCGCCAGCATGATTGCCCGGCAGTGGTCGTCAACATAGATCCAATCGCGAACATTGCGACCATCGCCGTAAACGGGAATCGGCCGGTCCTCCATCGCGTTTGCCAGCACGAGCGGCAAAAACTTTTCCGGAAATTGACGCGGGCCGTAATTGTTTCCACATCGCGTGACCACCGTGTCCAGGCCGAAAGTGTGGCTTGCCGCGCGCACCAGATGTTCGGCGGCAGCCTTGGACGCGGCGTATGGACTGTTGGGTGCAAACGGCGACTCTTCAGTAAAAAAGGCGTCTTCAGTCTCCGGCAGGCTACCCATCACTTCGTCAGTTGAAACCTGGACGAAGCGCTTAACTCCACGCGCGCGGGCAGCATCGAGTAGCACTTGCGTCCCCACGATGTTGGTTCGAAGAAACTCTCCGGCGTCGGCGATGCTGCGATCCACGTGTGACTCGGCTGCGAAGTTAATGACCGCTTGAGTGTCGTCGCCGAGCGCGCCCAGCACAGCAGACGAGTCGGCAATGTTGCCGTGGACGAAATGGTGGCGGGTGGCATCCAGACCTTCAAGGTTGTCCAGGTTGCCGGCATAGGTTAGCGCATCGAAGTTAACGATTTCGCAATTCGGCTTTTCTTCGAGCAGCAGTCGGACAAAGGCCGACCCGATGAAACCGGCACCGCCGGTGATGAAGAATTTATTCATAATAAGATGGCTTTCAGACTAACAACTCTCACGCCGATTGCACAACTCGAAATACCCTGACCCCTCGTCCTTGGCCGAACGTTTTTTTTCCCGGATCCGGCCTGCTCAAAAAAATTGACTTTCATGTAATCCAAAAACCTTGACTTGGCAAATGAGGCTGTTGTAGAAGATTACACACAAATCTGAAACGATTTCACTGGGCCACTTTTCTTGGCCCGCGTTTCTTCCAGGCGTTCCGCCAGTCTTCCAGGCGCTTCCGCCAGCTTTCTAAAGATAAGATTGTTCAAACCCCGAAATAGACTGTTTCAACCCCTTAAGGAGATTCACATGAGTAAGGCCCGCTTTTTCGCAACTTCTTTAGCTCTTGTTGTACTTACCCTCGGCATCAGTTCGCTCGCAAACGCCCAAGCCACGCGCACCTGGGTGTCCGGTGTCGGCGACGACGCAAACCCATGCAGCCGTACCGCACCGTGCAAAACGTTTGCGGGTGCAATTTCGAAGACGGCCGCTTCTGGTGAAATTTCAGTTCTCGATCCAGGCGGTTTTGGGGCTGTTACA
>JANLZV010000668.1:0-16357 GCA_031366425.1 Pyrinomonadaceae bacterium
CCAGGGCGGGTTCGGCTGGCGAGTTCCACGCACCCTGCCGGGGATCACGTTGGGCCAGGACTCGAGCCAGCCGCAGAGTGGCTCGAAGAGTCTCAAGGTCGAGTTCAAGGGCGACTCAAGTCCGTCGTCGCCCCCGGTGGCCGCGCAGCTGGTTCACGTCGAGTCTGCCAGACGCTATCGCATCAGCTTCGCAGCCCGTTCGCAGGAAATCGTATCTGGGGGATTGCCAATTGTCGTAGTCAACGATGCGGGTGGCGATCGGAAGTTGCTCGCAAAATCTGCTGTGATCGGAAAAGGAACAACGGACTGGCAAGTAATCACTTTCGAGTTTGATGTCCCCTCGACTACCACCGCCGTGTTGATGGCGGTCCAACGTGAAGACTGTATTTTTGCACCCTGTCCCGCCTTCGGCTCGCTCTGGCTCGACAGTTTTTCTCTGCAGGCCGTGAAGTAGATCGATCTAGACGTAATGCAAAAAGTTGAACGCCCGCAGCTAACTTATGGACTGTCGCTAAGATCCTACGGAGTTCGAATCGGAATACGCTCGAACACGGTTTCGATGCTGGACCGGCTCTGTGAACGCTTACCGCATGATTGGAAAACTATTAGTCCGCCCACGGTCGATCGTGTCTACACTCTGGAGGCCGGTGTGAAGGGCCCGCGCGGAAATTCGCGACGCGTTCATGTTCTCTACGGCGATGACGAAGAACTCGCCCGTTCGAATGATCTCGAAGTAGTTTTGGAGCGCTTCGAATCCGATTTGAGAATTTTTGTGGCGGAGATGGCCAAAGACCGCGTGTTTGTCCACGCGGGAGTGGTCGCTTGGAAAGGGAAGGCTATCGTAATTCCGGGTCGGAGTTACAGCGGCAAGTCTACTCTGGTAGCGGAGCTCGTCCGCGCCGGCGCGACCTACTATTCCGACGAATATGCGGTGTTTGATTCCACGGGACGCGTCCATCCATTCGCCAAGCCGCTGGAGCTACGCGAGGAAGGGAAGTATGCGCAGACAAAAGTCACCGTGGCTGAACTCGGCGGACGTTCCGGCACGAAGCCTATGCCTGTTGGTTTAGTCGTAATGACGCAGTTTAAGAGCGGAGCGCGTTGGCGACCGCGAAAGTTAACTGCGGGAAAAGGCGTGCTCGAAATTCTTTTCAACACAGTCTCGGCTCGACGAAACCCGGAGCGCGCCATGGCCACTTTGCAACGCGTTACTGCCAGCGCTGACGTGTTGAAGGGCGTTCGCGGCGACGTGTCGGAAGCAGTGCCGTCTATTCTTGAGCGCCTTAGTCAATTAAATTCCAGGCTAGCTAAGAAATAACTGCTATCCTTGCCCGCTTCGTATTCCCTCAAGTCCAGTAACGTTTCATGAAGACGCAGCCCGATCATTCTCGCAAGGGCGGTTTAGTTTCCCGAGTGCTCGCAGGTTCATGGCGGAGTTTGCCATTTCCACGTTTGGAACTCTCCGAAATTGAACTGGACGAAGTCACTCCGTTGTTGTACGGATCGGGCGCGGCCGCGCTCGGTTGGCGGCGTTTAAGCAAGACCGAGCTGAACCATTCGCAATCGGCCGAAGTCCTTCACCAGGCTTATCGGCTACTCTCCCTTCAGGCCGAAATCCATGAACAGCAAATTGAGCGCGTCTTCCGGCTCCTTCGCGAAGCATCGGTCGACGCATTGCTGGGGAAGGGTTGGGCCGCGGCCGGGTTCTATCCGGACCGCACGCTGCGTCCCTACGGAGACATCGACATTTGCATCTGGCCGGAACATTACAAACGCGCGGCAGAAGTTTTGAGTTCTGCTGACCTCAACGATTGCCAGATCGATCTGCACAAACATTTTTCAGAAATTGAAGAGCGACCGCTCAAACAGATTTTCGACCGTGCACAATTCGTAAGTCTCGGCGCCGAGCGAATTCGCATACTCGCGCCCGAAGATCATTTGGCGCTGCTTTCGATTCATTTGTTGAAACATGGCGCGTGGCGTCCTTTGTGGCTCTGCGACATCGGCGCAGCGATCGAATCACTACCAGAAACATTCGACTGGGATGTCTGCCTGGGCCGAAACGAAAAGCACGCGCGCTGGATTGCTTGCGCGATTGGTCTAGCTGATCAGCTGCTGGATGCGCGAGTTGAGGCGTTGCCATCCGCGGCGACTGTGCGGGAACTTCCCGCGTGGCTGGTTGAAAGCGTGCTGAAGCATTGGGCGAATCCGTTCGCGATCAATCAGCCGCCGATGAAGCACCCGGTTTCAATGGCCACGCAGTGGAAGAGTCCGCGCGGACTCGTTCGTGGGCTGCGGGATCGCTGGCCGGATCCGATTCTCGCCACCGTCAGTGTAAATGGACGCTTCAATTCCTTTCCGCGCTTCCCTTATCAAATAGCAAACTGCGTTTCCAGGGTGCTGCGACATGTAACCGGCGCACCTGGCGTCGAGCATTGAAACCTTTGGCCATGATCAGCAACATGCCTCTGATTCTCAGTTTGGAGACCGCGACGCTGGGCGGAAGTGTCTGGCTGGGTCGGGGCACGAGCGAACTCGCCAGCCGAAATGGCGACCCGCAGATTTCCCAGTCAAACAGTCTTCTGCGCGATATAAACGATTGCCTTTCGCAAGCGGGCGTTTCGCTTGACGAGGTAGATGTTTTTGCGTGCGCAGCAGGGCCGGGAAGTTTCACCGGACTCAGAATTGGGATTGCCACGCTTAAGGGGTTGGCCGCTACGCTCAGCAAACCGTGCGTGGGAATTCCATCGCTGGCGGCCGTGGCCCATGCTGCCGGGCCGTCGGATAAAACCGTTGCGCTGTTACCTGCCGGGCGCGGCGAAGTCTTTGCTCAATTATTTTCTGTTTCGGTCGATGGGAATGATCTCGTCGTTGAGGAAATTGATAAGGCGGGTCACTTGAGTCCAGCGAAAATGATCGAGCGCTATCGCACGATCGCGAACCTGCGCTGGGCGGGTAACGGTGCCCACTCTCAGCGCGATGCGATCATTCAAGGCGCCGAGGCACACCACATCGCGTTTTCTGAAACCAACGCGACCGGTGCGACCAGTCTGCCAAACGGATGGAGCCTCGCGACAACTGATGAAGAACTAGCGCGTCATGTCGCGGCGCTCGCCGCACAGGCAGCTAAGATCGGAAACCTTCCGAGTGCCGAATCGCTGCGCGCGATCTACGTCCGGCCCTCCGACGCCGAATTGAAAGAGTTGCAAGGATGAGCGAACCAGCTTTCGCGGCACCGGGCAATGAGATCGCGATCATGAAGATGACCGAGCACGATCTTTTGGAGGTGGTGGAAATTGAAGAAAATTCAGGTTTGAGCCGTTGGGGATGGACAGCTTACTACGCCGAGCTGCAGGGGCGTCATCGCGATCTGATGCTGGTTGCGAAGCTGACGGACGGGGGAACACTTCGCGAGTCGCACACTCTGGCTGGCTACATTGTCGCCCGCATGGGGGCAGACGAACTGCACATCAATAACGTCGCCGTCCGCGATGGTTACCGCCGGCGCGGGATCGGGCGAAGATTATTAAAACAAATTCTTGATCAGGGAAGGCGACTGAAAACGCCCACCGCGTTTCTGGAGTTGCGCGCGGAAAATCAGGCGGCCCTCGCACTTTACGAGGCGTGCGGGTTTCGCGTGACCGCCCGCAGAAAACGTTACTATTCCGACCCGATTGAGGACGCTCTGGTAATGACTATCGACCTCATGCAGACGCTTGATCCCTCGCGCTAATTGGGCTACCATTTTTTCGTGCCCATACATTCCCGGGAGGTTTTATCGAGAACTTCCCAAAACCAACCTCGTCCCGTCCGATTGTTTGAAAGGAGACCTGCACAAAATGGAAATTTCTACTGCGGATGTGCTTAAGGAAGAGCTGATGAATCGAGACCCTCAGTTTCGTGAGTTAGTGAGGGAGCATACTCGATACGAGCAAAGGTTAACTGAACTTTCGGCACTGCAATATCCCAGCGACGAAGAACAATTGGAAGAGGTTATGCTCAAGAAGAAGAAGTTGGCACTCAAAGATGAAATGTATTCTATTATGATGCAACACCAAAAGAGTCAAAGCGTCAGCCATTAATGCGCACGGTAACAAGTAGTTAATGAGTTTCTTTGGGGACGTGGCCCGGTACACGTCCCCTTTCTTACAGGAAGCGTTTGCCGCCCACCGGCGGTCCAACAAGACGCTGAGGAGTAGTCATAGCTCGCGAAGGAATTTTATACGTACTGGTGCCTGTGATTCTGATGGTCATTCTGCTAGCCCTCAGCCTTTGGCCCGTCGCGCTCGTGTTCGCCGCGCTCGCTGCGTTCATGGCGTATTTCTTTCGTGATCCAAATCGGGTCTCGCCGATTGATCCTGATGTGGTAGTGGCCCCCGCGGATGGACGCGTAACTCGGGTTATGAAGATCAATCACGATGGTGGCCCCTCGACGACTCTGGTCAGCATTTTCCTATCGCCGCTTGACGTCCACATCAACCGCGCGCCGATCGCCGGTGAAGTTACCAATGTCTCCTATACCAAGGGAAAATTTTTAGTTGCCATGGATGAACGGGCCAGTTTGGTTAACGAACAAAACGCGGTCACGATCAAGGGCGAGAAAATTACCGTGGTGTGCAAACAGATCGCCGGAATCCTGGCGCGCCGGATCATTTGCTGGAAACGGGCGGGCGAGCAGTTGACCCTGGGCGAGCGGTTTGGCCTGATCAAATTTAGTTCGCGCACAGACGTTTTGTTGCCTTCCAACGTTGAAGTACTCGTTTCCGAGGGCAACCGCGTGCAGGGCGGCACCACCATCATTGGGAGGATTCGATGACCGAAATCTCCCCAGGCCAGATTGAAATGGAACCCAAGAATCCGGAACGCCGCGGGCTGCGCAAAGGTGTCTATCTGATTCCGTCAGTTTTCACCGCGGCGAATATCGGCATGGGGTTTTACGCGGTCATGGCTGCCGCGCGCGGTTTTCAGTTTGTCGGGACCGGCTTGGAAGACGATCTGATCAAGGCGGCTACTTATTTCGACAATGCGGCAAAGGCGATCGGATGGGCACTGCTTTTTGACATGCTTGACGGACGGCTGGCGCGCATGACTAAGACGACTACCGAGATTGGAGTGCAACTCGATTCCATTGCCGATGTCGTCACTTTTGGACTTGCGCCTGCAGTGCTCGCTTACGTGTGGGGTTACGGCGCCACGCTTAAGGAAGGCAGCGATCTTCACAGTCTCGCCTGGTTCTTGTCGTTCATGTACTTGATGTGCGGCGCGTTTCGCCTCGCGCGGTTCAATGTTCAATCTTCGCGTCCGCGAATCCTGGCCGAGGGCACTATCAAGGTTGATAAAAAGAGCTTCGTCGGCTTGCCGATTCCGGTTGCCGGCGGTCTGATTGCGGCGATCATCCACTTCGCTCCAGCGCCCTTGATCAAGTACGGATCCGAACGAGGCGAGGTCTATTCATTTTTGTTGATGACGCTGGTTGGGTTGCTCGGTGTGCTGATGGTTAGCACCTTGCGTTTCTCAAGCTTCAAAACCGTAGGCACTCGCAGTCGCAGCATGCGCACCATCATCCTTGCGGTGGGCGTCGGCATGTTGATCTTCCTCTATTCCCGCTATGTCCTGCTGGCTATTGTGATCGGATACATTCTTAACGGGCTGTTATCCCGCGTGGTGGGACTGTTTCGCCGTCGACCCGAGGGTGACGGCGCGAGCGCTGAAGCTAAACTCCTTTAGCAAATTCTTTCAAAACCTGGATACGCGTTTCCAAAAGTTCACTCTTTCTTCGGTTGCTGACCTTCCGGTTGTCTGAAGGCGAGCAGACCATGCTCTGCCGTCAACAGTACGGTGTTGCCTACCGCGATTGAAGAAGCCGAAGTAGTGATTTCTTCGCCGACCGGAAGAGAATTGATCTGGCGGCCGTCACGCAATTCCAATACGACGCCAGTGGAGCTCGAAAGAGGAGTAAAAAGTGCTCCACTCCGGGCGACGAGCGGTTGCGAAGAGATTCGTCCCGGCAGCTGGCGTTTCCACAAACGCGCCCCGGCGAGGGAAAACTTGTAAACGAAATTATCAAGCGAAGAGACCAGAATCTCCTCGTCGAGCCGAGTTACCGCTTGAACTGCAGCGCCCGCCCGTTTGCGCCAAACCAATTTCCCGCTCTGTCCATTTACGGCGTAAACGTAAGCATCTCCTGAACCGAAGTAAACGTTGTCGCGCGCGTTTGCAACCGGCCCACGCACCGGCCCTTTGGTACGATACCGCCACAGCAACTTGCCGGTCGAGCCGTCCACGGCCAGCAGATTTCCATCTTCGCTGCCAATGTAAACACGATTGTCGGCCACGACTGGTTGGCCTTTGAAGGGCGCGCCGTAGTCAAAAATCCAGCGCGCTTCGCCAGTCTTGCTATCAAAGGCATATAGTTTGCCATCGTCTCCGCCGGCGAAAAGTTTTCCATCGCTAAGCGTTAATGCTCCACGCAGCGGGACGGCGAGAGTTCGCATCCACTGCGTAACTCCTCCTTCGCGACCCAACGCGCGCAAGGCCCCGTGAGCGCGTGGCGGACCGTTATCAGGCTTTCCGGTTTCCGTGGCCACGTAAACTCCGCGCTCGTCTGCGGCAGGGGAGGCTGACAATTCACCGCCCATTTCAGAGCGCCAGTTGAGCTGCCCGTCGGCGGCGTTAAGAGAAACGATAGTGCCGCCGGCTAACGGCAGGTAAATGCGTTCCTTGTCGAATGCGGGCGTAAGGTTGAGCGTGAAATTTGAGTTGTAACGCCACGCGACCGTCATAGGCTGCGATAGATCGGGACCGGGGTCAGAAACTGGTTCAGTGGCGCTGACGTTTTGCGATAATCCGCGGCCTCCGCTAGCGAGGACCACGAGTGCCAGAATCAGTCCGGGTAGTTTTCCGGCTCTGATTATTCCGCGCACATCCCATTTGAGTATTCCCATCATGTTCAAAACTCAATTAACTCCTGCCAGCATTCTTGAGTTATTCAAATCGAAAAGTATAATCCACAGTTCATCATTTTGGAGTGGAGTCGGGTAAGACGCCGAAAGCTTCGATAGAGGTGCCTTTTTGACTGCGGATACGCAACATGAAACTGTCATAGTACTTGACTTTGGATCGCAATACACACAACTGATCGCTCGGCGCGTTCGTGAAACTGGTGTTTACTGCGAGATTCTGCCTTTCAATACATCCCTCGAGCAAATCACTTCGCGCCAGCCGAAGGGCGTGATCCTGAGCGGCGGTCCTTCTTCCGTCTACCAGGATGGCGCGCCCAGACCTGACGCGAAATTGCTTGAGACGATTAACTGCCCGGTGCTGGGGATCTGCTACGGATTGCAAATCCTCGCCTTTGATATGGGCGGCGACGTCAGCTCCTCGCCGAATCGAGAATTCGGCTACGCCCGATTAAAAGTTATCGATCAGACAAGTCTGTTATTCAAAGGCCTGCCTGCGGAGATGGATGTTTGGATGAGTCACGGCGATCAGGTGACGTCAGTTCCATCCGGGTTCCGAATCACAGCGCTTACTGACGACGCGCTCAACGCCATCGAAGACAACAACCGGCAAATCTTCGGCGTGCAGTTTCATCCCGAAGTCGCTCACACGCCCTTCGGCACCCAGGTGTTGCGCAATTTTCTGTTCTCGATCTGTGAGTGTCGCGGCGACTGGTCACCCGCGGCTGTGATCCAGGAACAAGTTGGACGTATTCGCGAAGCAGTTGGAACAAGTGGGCGCGTCGTCTCAGGGTTGTCTGGCGGCGTGGATTCGACGGTAGCGGCTGCCCTGGTTCATCAAGCTATTGGCGATCGCCAAGTCTGTATCTTTGTCGACAACGGTGTGCTGCGGGAAGGGGAGTTCGAATCCACTCAAACGCTGCTTCGACAGCAGATGAAACTGAACATCGTCGGTGTGAACGCCGGCGAGCTCTTTCTGACGGCCTTGCAGGGAATCATCGACCCGGAAGAGAAACGAAAACGCATTGGAAAACTTTTTATTGACGTTTTCGAGCAGGAGGCAAACAGACTTGGCGACGTCGCGTTCCTCGTCCAGGGAACGCTGTATCCGGACGTGATCGAGTCAGTATCAGTCCTTGGCCCATCGGCGGTAATTAAGAGCCATCACAATGTGGGCGGCCTGCCGGAGAAAATGCATTTGAAGTTGATTGAACCGCTGCGCGAATTATTCAAAGACGAAGTCAGACTGATTGGGCGCGAACTTGGCGTACCCGAAGAAATTCTGACGCGCCATCCGTTTCCCGGCCCCGGCCTGGCGGTGAGAATCATCGGCGAAGTGACTCCCGAGCGCGTCCAACTGCTGCAGGCTGCAGATCGAATCCTCGATGAGGAGTTGCGGTTCGCCGAACTTTACAACTCCGTCTGGCAGGCGTTTCCCGTGCTCTTGCCGATTTCAACGGTTGGAGTGATGGGCGACGAACGCACCTATGAAAAAGTGGTGGCGATTCGTGCGGTTACCAGCGTAGACGGAATGACCGCTGACTGGGCACGACTACCTCACGAGCTGCTGGCGCGCGTCTCTGCCCGAATCATTTCGGAGGTCAGGGGAATCAACCGCGTGGTCTACGATATAAGTTCTAAACCGCCGAGCACAATTGAGTGGGAATAGACAATCAGCCCGGGTTTGCGCGCCAGGAATCAGGCAACTAAAAAGTTACATGTTATAGTCTGCTCTCTGTCGTTCAATCACACATTAAGTTAAAGCTTCCGTTACTGAAAAGCCGAAGATTCTAGTTTTATGGCCGATCAAAAATTCGCACACCTCCATCTTCATACGGACTACAGCCTGCTCGACGGCGCTATCCAGATCAAGCCACTCGCGAAGCGCACCGAGGAGCTGGGGATGACGGCCTGCGCCATGACCGATCACGGTAACATGTTTGGCGCGATCACTTTTTACAACACGATGAAAGCGCGCGGTATTAAACCCATCATCGGTTGCGAGACCTACATCACTAAAGGCAGTCGTTCTGATCGCGCCGCCGCGGCCCCTGGTGAAAAGGCGAACCATCACCTCATCCTGCTCGCCAAAGATTTAGACGGCTATCGAAACCTGGCCCGACTCACCTCCCGAGCTTACACCGAGGGCTTTTATTACAAGCCGCGGATCGACAAGGCGTTGCTCGCAGAACACTCAGAAGGATTGATTGCGCTTTCGTCGTGTTTGTCGGGCGTACCTTCAGCAGCTCTCGTGCGGGAAGACTTCGATGGTGCCGCGGCCGCCGCGATCGAGTTTGAAGAAATTATGGGGAAGGGAAACTACTTCCTTGAAATACAGGAGCACGGGCTGGAAGCTCAGCAAAGAATTCGCAAACCGTTAGTCGAACTTTCAAAGAAGACCGGCATTCCGCTCGTAGCGACCAATGATGCGCACTACCTAATGCCCGAAGACTCGCGCGCCCACGACGTGCTTCTCTGCATCGGCTCAGGCAAAACTATTACTGATACGAACCGGCTTCGCTATGCGAGTCCCAATTTTTACGTTCGCTCGCCCGCAGAGATGTGGAGAATCTTCGGAGACGAACTGCCGGAGGCATTGACGCGCACTGTGGAGATCGCTGACCGGTGCGATCTGAAGTTGCCCGAGAACGTCAACCACCTGCCAAACTATCCAATCCCGGAAGGTGAAGCAGCCTCGCCAGACGACTATTTTGAGAAAGTGGTCCGCGAGGGCTTCGAGCGGCGGCGGGCGACGGTTTGGGACCGCCAGCAGTCTCGCGGTGAACTGCGGAATGAGATCTCCGATTATCAGACCCGGCTGGTTAACGAGATTGCGATGATTAAGCAGATGGGTTTTGCCGGTTACTTCTTAATCGTCTGGGATTTCGTCCGCTACGCCAAGGACAACTCGATTCCGGTCGGACCCGGTCGTGGCTCGTCAGCCGGATCGCTGGTAGCCTACTGCCTCCAAATAACTGATGTAGATCCTTTACAGTATGACCTTATCTTCGAGCGCTTCCTTAACCCCGGCCGAATCTCTCTCCCCGATATCGACATCGATTTCTGCGTGCGCGGTCGCGGCGACGTCATCAATCACGTAGCTGAACTCTATGGCCGCGACTCAGTCTGCCAAATCATCACCTTCGGAACTCTCGCGTCGCGGGCCGCCATCAAGGACGTCGGACGAGCCCTGGAAATGCCTTATGCCGAAGTGGATCGGATAGCGAAAATGATTCCGCCGCCGGTGCGAGGGAGAAACGTAAGCCTGACCCAAGCCCTTGAGCAGGTGCCCGAACTCCGGAAGGAAATCGAAACCAATCCGACGGTAAAAGATCTGATGGAGATCGCCCAGCGCCTTGAGGGCTGCGCACGCCACTCGTCTGTTCATGCCGCCGGAGTAGTAATTTCCCCTGTCCCACTGCAGGAACTCATTCCAATTGCTGTCTCAGGGAAGGAGGAAGTCACCACCCAATACCCCATGTCCGACCTGGAAAAAACGGGCATGCTTAAGATGGATTTTTTAGCGCTTAGCACCTTAACGATTATTAGTGATTGCTTAAAGACGATTAAGCAACTGCTTGGAGAAGAGATTAACTGGCCTGATATAGCGCTTAACGACCCAAAAACCATGGCAGTTTTTGCAGAAGGCCGAACGGATGCGGTGTTTCAGTTTGAGTCGTCAGGCATGCAGGAGATTTGTCGCAAGCTTAAGCCTAAAGGCGTTGAAGACCTCTCCGCCTTAAACGCGCTTTACCGGCCTGGTCCGCTCGATGGGGGAATGGTCGAGGAGTTTATCCAACGACACCGCGGGCAGAAGACGGTACGCTACCTGGTGCCCGAGATGAAGGAGATCTTAAGCAACACCTTTGGAGTTCTCGTTTACCAGGAGCAGATCATGCAGCTGGCCCAGAAGCTGGCCGGCTACACCCTGAGCGAAGCCGACTTAATGCGACGCGCGATGGGTAAGAAGAAACGCGAAGAGATGGCCCTTCACCAGGAGAAGTTTGTGAACGGGGCCGTCGAGCGGGGTATCAAGAAGGAAAAAGCGGAAAAGATTTTTTCGCTGATGGACAAGTTTTCGGATTATGGATTTCCCCGCAGCCACGCCGTCGCCTATGCCTACGTGGCATTCCAAACTGCCTATCTCAAGGCCCATCATCCGGAACACTTCTACGCCGCAGTGCTCTCCAGCGAAGCCCAGGACGCTGCCAAGGTCTTTAAGTATTCAAAGGAACTTCGCTCTCAGGGCATCAAACTCTTGCCGCCTGACGTTAACGAAAGTTTTCTCGGCTTCACTCCGCTCAGCGGCGCCATCCGTTACGGCCTCGCAGCGATCAAGGGGCTCGGTCACACTGCCGTCAATTCGATCATTGAGGCGCGCAAGACTGGTCCGTTCAAGTCGTTTTTCGACTTCGCCGAACGACTGGGTCACGGAACTCTGAATAAGCGCACGCTTGAAGGGCTCGTAGGCGCGGGAGCATTTGACTCGCTCAAGTCAGATCCACGTGAACTTCACGAATGGCGCGGCGCCTTAGCGAGCTCTATTGATGCAGCGCTCTCGATGGCCCAACGGGCCAAGCGCGAACGCCTACAGGGACAAAGCGGCCTGTTTGCCTCAATCGCTGACGACGCCAGTATTCCTGAGCAGCCGATGGCGACCGGAGTCCCCTGGACCCGGGCACAACTTCTCCTCGCTGAAAAGGCGGCTCTTGGTTTTTATGTAACCGATCATCCATTGCGGAGCTACGGAGAGTTACTGCCCTCGCTGAAGGCGGTTAACTCAGTCGAGCTGCCAAACCAAACGAGCGGCGCGCGGGTCAGCATTGGTGGCATCATCAGCGATTTGCAGCCGCGCACTACCAAAAAGGGCGATCGTTTTGCGCTCCTGCGAGTGGAGGATGAAGCGGGCGGCACGAAGTGCGTCCTCTGGCCGGAGACTTATCGCAAGTATTCTTCGCTAATCGCCAACGATCTGCCCGTGCTCGTTTCAGGCAAGCTCGAACTTAGCGAAGACAATCCCCCGTCTGTTATTGTCGATCAAGTGCAAAGCCTGGATGAGCTGGCCAAAGCGAAAGAACTAATTATTCTGCGGGTACCGAAAACTAACGAGCCCGCACAATTGTTTGATAGCATCCTGCACTTGATTAACACGCACCCTGGCACTTGCGAGATCGCTTTGGAGACTGCGGTGGATGATCAACTGTTGGTGCGTATTCGGGTGAATTCTTCTTTGCGTATCGAGCGCAGCGAGAAGTTGGAGGCGGCGATGCGCGAAGCAGGTTGCGTCTTGCGAGTTGAGAAAATGATTCCCGCGGCATCAAGAGCACGCAGCGCTTAAACTTGAAAACTGCGCGTTGAGGTTAAGCTTCGGGGTTAGGGTTAGTCGCCAGTTCGTTTAGAATAGACAAACGTGACAAACAAAGAAAAAAGACAAAAGGACACGACACCGTCTGCGCTCGCGGCGTCCGCCTCGGCAACTGCGGAACAAGGGTCGAAGACCGCTATCGAGCGAGTCCAGCTCGCGCGTCATCCTGATCGTCCATACACGTTGGACTACGTCGAACGACTGTTTGACGAGTTTGTAGAGTTGCACGGCGATCGCAGATTTGCCGACGACCCGGCGATCATCTGCGGCTCGGCGCGTTTCCATGGTTTGCCCATCGTTATCATCGGCCATCAAAAAGGCCGCGACACCAAGCAACGCAAGTATCGGAACTTTGGAATGCCAAAGCCGGAGGGCTATCGCAAGGCGCTGCGGGTAATGAAACTTGCCGAGAAATTCGGCCGGCCGATCTTTTCGTTGATCGATACGCCGGGCGCATATCCCGGCATCGATGCCGAAGAGCGCGGTCAGGCTGAAGCAATTGCTTACAACCTCCGCGAGATGACCCGCCTCAAGGTCCCGGTGATCGTGACGGTGATCGGCGAAGGCGGTTCGGGAGGCGCGCTCGCGATCGGTGTCGGCGATCAAGTGATGATGCTGGAGAATACAATCTATTCAGTGATCTCTCCGGAAGGTTGCGCCGCGATTCTCTGGAAAGATGCCAAACTCGCTGACCAGGCCGCGACAGGTTTGCGTCTCACTGCGCAGGATCTTTTTGCCGAGAAGCTGGTCGATCAGATTATTCCCGAGCCGCCCGGCGGTGCGCACACTGACTTTGACCAGGCCGCGCGTTTCCTCGACGCAGCTCTGACTGAACGTTTGGCCGAAGCCGTAAGCTGCAGCCAGGATGAACGGCTCGCACGGCGTTATGCGAAGTTACGACAGTTTGGCCGTTGGGGCACCGCGTAACTGAAACACTCAACTCCTTTCAGTTAAGTTAAGAACCAGCCACCTACTCGCGAGGCTCACTTCGAAGTGCGGGTCCATATTTCTTCCATCGGGTTAGCCACCGCGCAAGGGCGTCGAACGGACGTACTAACGGGCACCAGCCTGCGTCCCCCTGAGCCGTGGCCGTGGCCGACAAACGAGTGGACCACCTCGAATATTTGCCGGCCTGCCGCCGGGATAGACTCAAAGCTTACCGGCCTCGCTCGTTGGCAAGCACTCCTGAAAATGGCGCTCGCTGATTGTTTTCCAAACGAGATGCCATCGCCCGCGACTCCTGTGTTCATCGGATCCTGCAACGGAAGTGCGGACGGCGCTGAGCTGGCAAGTTGGAGCAGCTCATTTGATTCAGTCGCGCTACTGGAACAGACGCCTTGGCGGCGAATGCGGGTTCCGGTGTTTAGCTCGTCGTGCAACTCGGGCCTGCATGCTTTGTACGCGGCAGTGCAGACTCTGAAGGCCGGCGCCAGCGAAGCCGTCGTGATTGCTGCGGACATTCTTTCAAAGTCTAATCAAAACAACTTCGAGAGCCTTCGAGTGTTGGCCGGATTGCCGGAGACGCCCTGGCAGGACTCGTCGTCCGGATTTGTTCTCGGCGAAGCTGCCGTGGTTCTAAAGATCATGCGGGACGAGGATCATCAGGAGGCGTCTGGTCTCCTCGGTCCGCTATTAGCCAATGATCTGAACGGCGATGGAGGTCTCTCTCAGGTACTCGACGAAATCAACCTCGCCGAACCCAAGCTCATTCTCGGTCAGGGGACTGGTCCTCGCGCTCGCGATGAAGCAGAGTTGACCGCGCTGGGCCGCGCGGTCGCCTCGAGTGTCCCCATCTCCACACCGTTAGTTAGCTTCGGTCACACGCTCGGCGCTTCGGGATTGCTATCGGTTGCGCTCGCCGCAATGCAAGCCGAACGCAATGAAATCGTGAGCGCGCTAAGCATGCCGGCAGGTGTGGCAATCGATGGCCGGCCTTTCGCACGGAGCTCGGAAAAGCTGGCGGAGTCAGGCAGCATTTTGATAACGTGCGGTGCGCTTGACGGTTCGTGCGTGGCAGTGGCTGTGGGGAAGCCGGAATCAAAACGCCATCAAACAGAAGTTGACACTCGATGGCGACCGGCCGCGGCAATTGGACCTCTAATGCACCCGGTGCTGCGTCGAATTGCAGACGAAGCGTGTTCTCATCGTCCCGCAACGCCGCCAGTCTTACTAGTGGTCAGCATGCACCAGCCGCTGGCGCCTCCTGCGGAAGCCTGGTTTGGCGACCGACTGCTTCCGAGCGCCGTGCTGGAAATGACTCCCGGCATCATCCCGCAGCTGATCGCTCGCGCGTGGGGATTCAGTGGACCAGCGATCTGCCAGGTGGGCCACGCGCGAGCGTCCGACGCTAGCTGGTCGCTCCTCTTGGCCTGTAAAGAACAGCAACTCGCGTTGGCCCAGGTCAAAATATTAGGAACCGGAGATAATCGTGACATCACCTGGAACACCTGACTCCGAACGCAAAGTTGATGCAGGCGGCGGAGGTTTGATGGAAGGCCTGCGCGTCTTAGTCACCGGAGGATCGGGCGGCATCGGGCAGGGCATCTGCGTGGTGGCCGCGCGCGAAGGAGCGAAGGTCGCGTTTACCTGGAACGGAAACCGAGCCGGTGCTGAGGCCACTGAAGCACTCATTCGCGAGCAGGGAACCGAGGTCCTCTCTATCCAGGCGGACTTACGCGAACGAGAATCCGCGGCGCGCATTGTCGCGGCTGTCGAAGACGCGTGGGGCGCCGTCGACACGCTGGTGAATAATGCCGCGGTGAGCGAAGCCGTTCCTTTCATACTGCTTGATGACGATGAATTCTCAGATCTGATGGAATTGAATCTGTTCGCCGCTTTTCGCATGTGCCGTGCGGCGGTGCGCGGAATGATCCGCCAAAAATTCGGGCGCATCGTTAACATCAGTTCGATCACTGGCTCCCGCTCGATTGCTGGTCCAGTCCACTATGCCGCCAGTAAAGGTGCGCTCGAAGGCATGACCCGTAGTCTGGCCCACGAGGTTGGACCATACGGCGTGCTGGTCAACGCGATCGCGGCGGGCATCTTTGAGGGTGGACTCCGTTCCACCATCCCGGAACATCACCAGAAACGCTACCTCGACGCGTGTGCACTTTCGCGTTTCGGTCTGCCGGCTGAATGCGGCGAAACCGTCGCGTGGTTAGGATCGAAACGCAATACTTACGTCAATGGCACGGTAGTTTTCCTCGACGGCGGCACGCTTGCTTAAGAGGCGCAGGTTTTTTATTCCCATCCCTGACGGAATGAAATAGAATCAGCCCTCCGTCGGTTGGTTTTAGTTTTTGACGCGCTGTTCCTCGCTTTCCGTTTTTCTTTGTCTTTCTCACCAGCTACGTCTCGCATGACGCAGCTAACCAGGGAGCGTAAACTGTGTTACCACTCAATTCGCTGTTCGAGCCTCCTCCACCTAAACAGGATCGCGACGCGGCTTTTTTTTCCTACACGCGATCAATTTGCCCCGACTGCAAAAAGGTGATTGATGCACACATCGTCTTGCGCGACGATCGGGTGTTCATGCAGAAGAAGTGTTCGCAACACGGCTTCTTTGAGTGCGAGATTTCCAGCGATGCGGAGTACTACGTCAAATCACTTTCCTACACGAAGCCGGGCACGATGCCTTATCGCTTCGCGACCAAGGTCGAGCACGGCTGCCCAATGGATTGCGGGCTATGTGAAGACCATCTACAGCACACCTGTTCGCCGATTTTGGAGATTAACGACGTCTGCGATTTAACCTGTCCGGTTTGCATTGTGCGCAATCAACAACGCTACACGATGTCGCTGGAAGACTTTAAGAGTTCGGTGGATTTCCTGGTCGCCGCGGAAGGCGAGTTGCCGATCATGCTCCTTTCGGGCGGCGAGCCGACGCTTCATCCGCAGTTTTTTGAATTCTGCGACTACGTATTGCGTGGCCCTCACGCCGGCAAAATTAAGCGCCTACTTATTTCGACTCACGGCCGTCGCATCGCTAACAATCCGCAGTTTGCCGAGCAATTCAAAGCCGGCGGGATGTATG
>JANLZV010000669.1:0-3218 GCA_031366425.1 Pyrinomonadaceae bacterium
TGCACCGATTTCTCTTGCCGAGCTTGAAGCGACCTCGCGGGCAACTTTTCGGATCAGGGATTCGTTACGAACCGGACTGCGGATGAGTGTGAAGAGAATGGAAAGTGAAGAGTGAAAAGTGATAGGTGAAAAGTGAAAAGTAAAAAGTGCTAGGTGAAGAGCATTTCTTACTCATCACGCTTCACTCTTTACGCTCCACTCTTTACGCTTCACTCATCACGCTTCACTCTTCCTTAACTTATGTGTGGAATTGCCGGACTAATCAATCTCGATCCAAATCGACTCACGGCCACGATGTTGCAAACGATCGAGCATCGTGGCCGTGACGACGAAGGCGCCTGGACCTCTGAAGAGATCGACGATAGCGGTAGACGCGTTTGCCTGGGTCATCGACGCCTGGCCATCATCGACGTTAGCCGGGCCGGACATCAACCGATGCTCTCCGCCGACGGTCGCTACGTCATTACCTTCAATGGCGAAATTTACAACTATCGAGACTTGCGCGAAGAGTTGCGCAACCTCGGTCATCAGTTTCGCACCGGCACTGACACCGAGGTGTTGCTCGAGGCGTTTGCGGAATGGGGTAAGGCTTGTCTCTCGCGGCTAAACGGGATGTTTGCATTTGCGATCTGGGACAACCGGGATCGGACGTTGACACTCGCGCGCGACCACGTCGGCATCAAGCCGCTTTACTATGCACACCTTCCCGCCGCTAATGGTCGACCGAGCACGTTCATTTTTGCTTCGGAAGTGAAGGCGATACTCGCGACCGGCCTGGTGCAACGTGCCCTCGACCCAGCTGCCTTAAATCAGTTTCTTACTTTCCTCTGGACTCCCGATCCCCACACGCTCTTCAAGGGTATCAAGACGCTGCCGCCGGCCCACTCGCTGACGTTGGCAGGCGAACAGCTCAGCGTAGATGAATGGTGGGACGTTTCGTTTGACGAAATCGATACGTCGCACAACGAAGCTGCCTGGCAGGAGCGCGTGCTTGAGACGCTCGATCGCGTGGTTGGCATGGAGATGGTGGCGGATGTGCCGCTCGGTTCGTTTTTGTCAGGGGGAATTGATTCGTCGGGGATCCTCGCGATGATGAAACGTCACAACGGCGGGCGGCCGGTTTCGACTTATACAGTCGGGATGGAAACGGACGACCTTCGCTACGACATCATTCCCGACGATGTGAAGTGGGCGCGACGCGTAAACCAGCAGTTGGGATCAGACTATCATGAGATCACGCTCAAGCCGGCGGTCGCTGAGCTGCTGCCGAAGCTGGTCTACCACATGGATGAGCCGGCCATTGACATGGCGATTCCCAGTTATCTGGTTTCGCAGGCTGCGCGCGAAACGCTGACGGTGATGCTATCGGGAATGGGCGGCGATGAAGTCTTCGCGGGCTACCCGAGACAACTGGCGATGAAGTTTGCGGCGATTCTGGATCCGGTACCGATGTTAGTGCGGCGTCCCCTCCTGCAAACCATCGAGCGCTCGCTTCCGGGCGGCCGTCCAGGCAGGTTTACCGCGCCGCTTCGCAACGCGAAGAAGTTTGCGCGCAGCGCTGGGATGGACTTTGAAGACCGCTATCTTGGATACGGAACTTACTTCACGGATACAGCCAAGCAGAAACTTTTCAGCGACGACCTGCGCGAGGTCACCCGAGATCTGGATGCTTATGCAAATCATCGTCGTTATTTCGAGCGCGTTAAAAACGCTGCTCCCATCAACCGCTTGCTCTACGTGGATCTTAAAACGTTTCTGCCTTGTCTGAATTTGATCACAACCGACAAGACGTCGATGGCCGCAAACCTCGAAGTCAGAGTGCCCTTTCTCAATCGCGAGATGATCGAGATGGCCGCCCGCATGCCACCCGAACTCAAGCTGCGCGGTTTTAAACGCAAATACATTCTAAAACGAGCGCTCGAGAAGGTGTTGTCACACGACATCGTTTGGCGGAAGAAGGCAGGCTTCGGAGCGCCAATTCGCTCATGGCTGCGAGGCCCGTTGCGCCCGATGGTGGACGACCTGCTCTCGGCTGAGGCGGTCAAAAAGCGCGGGCTCTTTCGTCCGGAGGAAGTTAGACGAATCATCGATCTGAATCTTGCGGGCCGGGAAGATCTCAACCTGCAAGTCTTTCAGTTGCTCAACCTGGAGCTTTGGCACCGGCAATTCATCGATAGCTAAATGGTTAGATCGATTTGTTGACATCGCCAATAAGCCGGTTCTATTCTGTTTCAGGCCCGCGCCTGGGTTGAGCGTCCTCAGAAAGCGCTTGCAGATCCAGAAAATTCCCTACTTCGAGACGCTCGGAAACATGGTCCCGGAAAATCCATCCGATCTGAAAACGGAAGACTTTGAATCGCACGATGAGCAGCCGCGCGCGCGGGTTCTGCTTGCCGAAGACGATCGCGCCCTCAGACGTTTCCTCCAAATCGTGCTCGAGCGCGCCGGCTACAAAGTAATCCCGGCTGAGGACGGATTGGAAGCGATGAAACTAGCGTTGGCCACCCCGTTTGATATCGTGGTCACTGATGCAACCATGCCAAATTTGAGTGGACATGAGTTTTGCCGCTTCGTCAGAAACACTCAGACTCTTTCCCATCTGCCCGTCATTCTCTTGAGCGCTCTCGAACGAAAAGACTCGAACCCGAATGTGGAACAGGCAGACGCTTTTTTGGCTAAACCGGTCTCCGGTGAAGATCTCGTCGCATGTATTGAGAAGCTGCTGTCGCGGAAGCATTAGGAAGAAACTCTCGGGGTACCGCCAATCCTTTCCTCTCCTGGGCCTTACCAATCAATGCATCGCTGGCCTACGCGATCGCTTTCATTCTGCTCTGGCTGGGATTGATGTGATTCTTTATTTACGAGAGATCTTAAAGATCTAAATCTTATCCACAGATTACAGACATTACGCAGATGACAGAAATCGAAGTCCCCACCCTTAAGAGATTCTTTTCCGCTCTTGCGGATTTGTCGTCCCTCTTCACTGGCTCTCACATCAATCCTGTCTCGTCGGCTCAAGCGGGTTATGGGTCTGAGACTTTTTCAATTTTAACTGCAAGGCTTCGCGCCCGCTGGCGACGACGAGCTGTAACAAACATTTATTTTTGTTCCGACCGTAGTTTGTGGATTGTAAGTGCAACCGACGCTCGTGTAGCTTTTGCCGTCAACCGAATAGCTGAAACCGACTTGCGGCGAACGAACCATTTCTCCGTCGATTT
>JANLZV010000670.1:0-2184 GCA_031366425.1 Pyrinomonadaceae bacterium
TCTCCAATCAAAACATTGAGGTCGAAGAGGCGCGGCATTGCAGGGATCATAGCACATGAGATTATGAGGAATCGGCGGTAGGATGGTGGTGCTCTAATAGTTCGATTTCGGTGAGGGTCCTCTCATTGAGCTCGCGATGGCAAGACTATGACGCCCACCGGGCAGCAGAGCCTCAGCGCGTATTTATTTGAAGGAGTATTGATGACTATAGAAAACGAGTTGACGGAAAAGACGCGTCAGCAATTGAACAGTGTGCGCAACGTCTTGTTGAGGCTGCACAAGACTTTGCTCGATTTCGAGCGCGATATTTACGAACGAGAACAGGGCAAGATTACGAATAGCTATGAGTTCCTCCGGCTTGCGATGAGCGATCCATGGTTCGCCTGGCTCCGTCGACTTTCAGAATTGATCGTGGAAATTGACGAACTTCTCGCTAATCGCGAAGTCCCATCAGAATCAACCGGCGCGGCGTTGATTGAACAATCGCGTTTCTTGCTGAGTCCGGCTGAAGCGGGGGATGTGTTTCAGCGAAAGTATTTTGCCTCGATGCAACAGTCGCCGGAGGTGGTGCTGGCCCATGCAGAGTTCGCCAGAGTGCTGGGCCCGGCGCGCTTGTCAAAAGAGATCCACTAGAAAGCGATCGCGAAAGAAAAGCAGGTTGCCGGACTGCGTTTGCCGGTAACCTGCTTTTTAGCCAGTCGATTGTGGTGAAGGGTTAGTTCGTCGTTCCTTCGGCCTTAACGCAATGTTGATCAAAGGCCGTGGTCAGCTCCTGCGCGACCTGCGTCGCATCGCGGCCTTCGATTTGACGCCGCTCCAGCATGTACACGATTTGTCCATCCTTGAGCAGGGCGACCGAAGGTGACGAGGGCTCGTAGCCGGTGAAATAACCGCGGGCTTTTTCCGTGGCTTCAATATCAGCGCCGGCAAACACTGTCGCGACGCGATCAGGGCGTACGCTATGTTGGAGCGCGCGCGCGATCCCAGGCCTCGCTTTTCCGGCCGCACAACCGCACACCGAATTTACAACCACCATTACCGTCCCTTTGGTGTTGCCGAGCGTTTCATCAACTTGTTCCGGCGTTCTCAGTTCCTCAAAACCGATTCTGGTAAGTTCTTCGCGCATTGGGCGAATCATCATCTCTGGATATGGCATTTCAATTCTCCTACTACTAATTTGTGGGTTTGATTATAACACGGCAGCAAACTCGGGCGACCCAATGCAAACGCTGATCACTGATCCGTTTGCATTACAGGTCGAGCTAAACGCACGAGGGGTAGCGTGTCTAAGATTTGTTTTGAGACGAAATATTGATTTCGCGAGCTGCTTCTCCATCACCTGAAATGGCAATGTGCCAGACATTTTCCGGTAACGGGTAGCGCCCTAAACGTTCGGCCCATTCGATCACTACAATCGCACGCTCGTCGGTCAGCAGTTCATCTAGATCAACCGCATGCGCTGCCGATGCACCTTCATCGAGGCGGTAAAGATCGATGTGAAAAAAAGGAAACTTGGCGGCGTATGGATTCACGAGAGTAAACGAAGGGCTGGTGACTTCGTCGGGATCGATTCCCAGTGCGGAAGCCACGCCTTTGACAAAAACAGTCTTGCCGGCGCCAAGCGGCCCATGAAGCAAAAGAATCTCGCCGCCCGCCAGTTGCTCGCCAAATTGCCGCCCGAGGTTGAAAGTCTCGCTAACGTTTTGCGAAAGGGAATTGGCGATTCCCCGGTGTGGTCCATTTCTCATCTTGGTTAAGGCGTTTCTCCGAAGGAATCGATTGATCGAATCGCTTGGCTGAAATGTTCACGGATGTCGGACGCGACCATCGCGCGCATACCAAGGGTGCGGGCCGCGAAATCAGCCGCGAGTCCGGCCGCGTAAAGTGCGGCGATCACACCAAAGAGCGCGTCCGCTTCGTCGAAGAACTTGCCAGTGGATTGGGCAAGAAACCCTGCAATGAAGCCGGTCAGAGTGTCCCCCGATCCTGCTGTGCCCGCACCAGGATTGCCGGTTGGGTTGATGAAAACCCGGCCATCGGGCGCCGCGATCAGCGAACGGGAACCTTTCAGAACGAGGATGACGTGGTGCTTTATCGCAAACTCTCGCACGGCCGCGACGCGATCCTGGAGCATTGTCTTATCAGTGGTTCCCATTAGCCGCAGCATCTCCCCTTGATGGGGCG
>JANLZV010000735.1:0-12417 GCA_031366425.1 Pyrinomonadaceae bacterium
CAGGAGGAATGCGATGAGACTCGCAAACAGAGCGCTTATTGCCGCGCTCGCAACAATAGTAATGAGTGCCGCGGTAGCGGCGCAGACGTTGAGACTGCCGGAAGATCCGCGTAATCAATCTCCGACGGTGGGGACTGGTGGGCCGGAAGGCGGAGCGACAGGGTTGTTCACGATCTACGACGGGTCAACGATCCGTAAGGGCGAATTCACGTTCAGCGTAGCGTACAGCAATTTTGATCGGGATCCAGGGAACGCGGACATCGTGGATACGCCGTTGAGCTTCAACGTGGGATTGAACGACCACGTGGAGTTGTTTTTCAAGACGAACGGCTATCGCGGGATTAAGGTAAACAGTCCGCAGAATCTTTCGAGCTTCTACCTGCCAAACTCGCAACTGCGATTCGGCGCCACACTGCTCTGCAGTGGCAGCGCCATAATTCTAGCTCCGACTCGGGTCAGCGGTACCAACGGCATCACGGGAGCGCAAGTTCGTCCGGTCGGCCCGCCATGTAACGTGGGCGGACAGGGGTTTGTGCAGTTCCCCTTCATCGGAGGAGTAGGGCCGAATTTCGGTTTGACCGGTAATAATATTGCACCGCCGTTCGTAAGTCGTTTGGGAGTTCCCTTCGGTGGCAACGGCAGCTTTGGCGCGGCTTCGACCTTCCCCGGGATAGGCTCAATCGTCGGCAGTATCCTGCCGGGCATCGTCCTGGCGCAACGAACCATTCCGCCAAATTTAACATTTCAAACGCTCACTATCGCAGACACGTTCACAATCGCGCCAAGCTATTTGCCCGACGCTCCGTTTGTGAACAGATTGTATGGGGAGTCGTCCTTCAATAACTTCGTCATTGGAGCGAAGATTCGGTTTGCGAGTCCGACGAACGCAGTAGGATACGGAATCATTCCGTTCTATCGCTGGTATCCGGACAATGCTAACGACTTCTCAGGCTTTAACCAGATGCAGCGCGGAGCTGGTCCTGGTGGCAACCTGGGAGACTTTGGTTTGATCGGATTTTTCGATGCTCGGCTGAGCCAGCATGTGAACGTTTCGGTCAACGGTGGATACATCCTGAACAGCAATCCCAAGAGCGAAGCGATGGGCGACGCTGTTCTGTTAGACCGGCCGGACGAGTTTTTGGTCGGGCTCGGATTCGACTTTCCGATCAACAAACATTTCCAGCTGATCGCGGAAGCGCGTTCGACGATGTACGTCGGCGGACGCACGCCGAATGCATTCAACAACAATCCGGTTGATGCCATCGGTGGTGTAAAGATTTATCCAGCGCGTTGGTGGGGAATCGGCGCAGCCTATCGCCGCCATATGAATCAGCAGGATCAGGGTCACTTCGACGCTGCATTCCCCAGAGGTTTCAAACCGTCCGAGGATCCGAACGGATTCATTGGCCAGTTTTGGATTGGGCATCGGAATCCGCGGACGTTGCCGCCACCGCCAAATCAGCCGCCGACGGTGAGTTTATCGGCCTCGATGGGAACGATTACGTTGCCATGTCCGGAAGGTACGAGTTCGGAAACGTGCACTGCGAGTGCAAGCCGAACGGTAGATCTGACTGCTAACGCAGCGGATGTGGACAATGACACGTTGCTCTACACCTGGTCAGTAACAGGTGGCACTGTGTCCGGAGACGGACGCGGAACCCCGTGGGATCTTTCGGGAGTGAATCCGGGAACCTACACGGCGACGGTCACAGTGAACGACGGCAACAACCACATGGTGACGTCGTCGACGACGGTGACGGTGGTCGAGTGCACGGGATGCGTACCGCCATGTCCGCCGATTTCAGTTAGCTGCCCGGATCAGGTAGATGCGGGAATGCCGATTACGTTCAGCTCATCAGTAGGTGGCAATGCGAATCCCACTTACAACTGGTCAGTGTCGGCCGGGACGATATCGAGTGGCCAGGGTACATCGAGCATCACGGTTGATACGATGGGACTCGGCGGGCAGACAGTGACGGCAACCCTTGAGGTTGGCGGACTGGCTCCGTCATGTGCGAGAACGGCCTCGTGTTCGACGTCGGTGAGAGCACCGAATGAGCCGGCGAAGAAGTTTGACGAGTACGGGGACATCCGGTTTAACGATGAGAAGGCCCGACTCGACAACTACGCAATCGAGTTGCAGAACCAGCCAGGCAGCACGGGGACGATCGTAGTCTTCGGCGGCTGTGAAGGTGAAGCACAGGCGAGAGCAGACCGGGCGAAGGATTACCTGGTCAACACGCGCCTGATCGATGCGGGTCGCTTGAAGACGGTCGATGGTGGCTGTCGCGAAGCATTGGTAGTGGAGTTGTGGATCGTACCGAGCGGCGCGTCAGAACCCACGCCGACTAACTCAGCCACGGGAGATTGCCCGGCCTGCAAGAAGAAGGCAGCAGCTCCGCGTCGACGTCGTCGCGGCCGCAACGAGTAGGCTAAACTAACCCGCGCCGGTTTTTACGGACGCGAACCTTTCCGCAGCGGGCGATGTTTCTCCAATCGAGATTCATCGCCCGTTGCGCCGTTTGAATAGGAAAAAGTTGAACCAGAAGGCGAGGTTCGGCATCTTAGAGCGGGAAAGTTGCAGAATACAAATAGCGAAAACTGTATTAAACTCAACTGAGCCTACTGGGATTTTGCTCTTCAACTGATTGAATCATGAAAAAAACATACATAAGACTCTTCTTTTTGCTGGTGACCCTCGCTATTGTTCCGCAGCTTCCGGCCCTCGGATCATCTGAAGACCCCGCTGCCATTATTCCGGCTGATCCGGGAAAATACTCGCAGGACTGGAGGGCAAACGGCCCCCCAGGCGGCGACGTCCGCAGCCTCGTGGTCGATCCGAACAATCCGGATCGGCTCTATTTCGGGACTTTAGATGCGCAGATGTACACCTCGGCTGATGGTGGGAAAAGCTGGGAATTTCTTTATGACTTCAAGCGACCCAAACTATTCGTTGACCACATCATCGTCGATCGCCGCGACTCGCGAACGCTCTACGTAGCGACTCATCGACACAAGGAGCCAGGCGGTTTTTTTAAGTCGACTGATGGGGGACACCGTTGGCACGAGAGTTCGGAGCTGAAGAATGAAGCCCTCCATTCGCTAATCCAATCTGAGTCAAATCCCAATGTTCTAATTACTGGTACCTTCAATGGCATGTTTCGATCGGACAATTCCGGAGAGAGCTGGACTAAGTTACCGACGGCTTCAACTCCGGGCCTCGTCCATGTTGAATCGTTAGCGATCGATCCCCGCACCGCGAACACAATCTACGCCGGTACCTGGTATCTCCCGTATAAGTCGACCGATGGCGGTCAGACCTGGCGCAACATCAAGAACGGAATCATTGACGACTCCGACATTTTTGCGATCGATATCGATCCGCGCGATCCGAATCACGTGATCATGTCGGCCTGCAGCGGTATTTATGAGTCGCGAAATGCCGGCGACAGTTGGACCAAGGTAAATGGCATACCGTCTCAATCGAGACGAACGCGGGCAATCCTCCAACACCCCTCGATTCCAGGTCTGGTTTTTGCGGGAACCACTGAAGGCTTCTGGCGTTCGGACCGGGGTGGCAACAAAGATTCATGGATGGTGACGACCTCTCGTCAACTCGAAATTAATTCGATCGCGGTTCATCCGTCTCGTCCGCAAACGATTTATGTTGGTACGAATAACTATGGGGTGATGGTCTCCTACGACAGCGGAAAAACATTTCTGCCAACAAACGGAGGCTATAGCGGAAGATTTGCCAACGCGATCGTGGCCGACCGGGAAACTCCCAACCGCGTATACGCGGCGACGATCAACACAACGACCGGGGGCGGTTTTCTTTTCCTCAGTACCGACAACGGCGCGACCTGGCGTCCTTCGATGCGCAGCATGCCGCCGCGCCTGATAACCTATTCCATCGTCCAGGACACGCGCGATTCCAACAACATTTACCTTGGCACCAATCTGGGTGTTTACAGGTCTCTCGATCGCGGGGCTTCGTGGGCCCCGGCATGGGCTCCGCCGAAGTCCACTTCGAAGAAGCGTGCGCCGGCTGGTAGCGCCGCTCCAAGCGCTGCCGCGCGAACTGCGACTGACATTACTCGGCGTGCTCAACAAGCTCTCAACTCTGCCGGATACGACGTAGGTGTCCCTGACGGTCGCGCCGGTAAAGCCACTCTAAACGCTTTGAAGCGATTTCAGGCTGCCCGTCGCCTGCCGGTCACTGGAAAATTTGACAGCGCGACTCTGGCGGAACTCGGCGTGAAGGGAAGCGCCTCCGCAGAAAACTCAGCCGCAATGGTCGGGTTGTCAGATGCAGTAAATCTTCTGGTTCAAACTGTTGATTCAAGCCAGCGGCCATTCTTCTTGGCGGCTACGAATACCGGGCTTTATCGTAGTGTCGATCCGGCCCAGGGCTGGCAGAAGTTAAACTATGGATCAGGATTGGATCCCCGAACCACTTCGATCGCGATCAACGCTCAGTTGCCGGATACAATTTTCGTCGGAACGGCTGCTTCCGGCGCACTGGTTTCACGAGATGGGGGCAAGCTGTGGCAACGAGTCGGGGGGATTCCGACTGAAGCGCCTATCAACGTAATCGCCTGGGACCAAAAACGTGCCGAGCGTTTGTACGTCGGTACGAAGCAAGCCTTCTACCGGTCACACGACGGCGGTGCCGGGTGGAGCAGGCGCGGGGGTAACCTTCCGTTTGGCGACTTCACCAGCATCCTGATCAATCCGCGAAACACGGACGAAATTTTTGCCGGCAACGCCTATCAAACTGGGGAAATCGGTGGTGGTGTCTTTCGAACCTTGAATGCCGGTTCCTCCTGGGCCCGCATCGATCCGACGGCCAACCGCCTTCCAAGTCAGCGCATTTGGGCCCTGGCTTTTGATTCACGCGATCAGAACACGCTGTTTGTGGGATCACACTCAGCCGGCGTCTATGTTGTTCCGCGCGGATCGGACGGATCGTTAGCGACCATTGAGTAGGGCAGTCAGGGAATAGAGATCGAGTGAAGGCGCCTGTAGTTTGACCTGACAAGTGTGACGAGGATGTTAGCACCTTGACATGCGCTCGTTCAGCCGTGTACATTGCGGGTCTACCCGGTAAGCGGCTGGTGATTGTCGGAGCAAGCGGGTGACTACGGGCGTCGGAAATCGAAACAAATAAAACCTCCATTTCCAAATCTAAACGGCTCGCATTCCTCGCAAGCTTCAATCCCGACATTTTTGCCAAATCCAGTAAGCAGGGGTCGCTCGTGCTTGATTTTTCGCTCGTCGAAAAACAAGCCCATTGAGCGACTAAGCAGGCGTTTAGTGAACGCAGGGCGGTGAATCTTTCCGGGGCTGTTAGAGGAGTTTGCATGGCTAGCGAAGAATCGAAATTAACCAACCAAGAAACCAACGACGACAACACATCATCTTCGAGCGAGCAGGAAATCTCGGCATCGTCAACCCCACCAGTCCCGGCGCCAATAGAACCTACGCCACCAGTAGCATCAGAACCTACGCCACCCGAAGCGTCCGTCTCAGAGGATGACGACGATGACGAGCCGCGGGCCTTCGGCGACGTCGACTTCGGGCAACTACTGGATCAATTTGAGCAGGAGCAAGCATCACTCCAAGAGGGTGAAGTTGTGCGCGGTACAGTCGTCGGAATTAGCGACCGCGGTGTAGTGATCGATTTTGGTTATAAGTCGGAAGGGATTGTAAATCCCGCCGAGTTCACTGAAAACGGCGTATTGGCTGTGAAGCCCGGCGATGAAGTTGACGTGCTCGTCAAGAACATGGAAACGGCGGACGGTCTGCCGATCCTGTCTCGTGCGGATGCCGTGCGGATGAGGGCCTGGGACGATTTGGAGAAATCCTATCGCGACGGCACAAACATTAAGGGCCGCGTGATTGAGCGGATTAAGGGCGGACTGCGAGTAGACATCGACGGCATCGGAGCGTTTCTGCCCGGTTCGCAGGTTGACGTTCGTCCGGTCCGGAATCTTGATTCACTGCGCAATCAGGAAATTGAAGCCAAGGTCATCAAGCTGAACCGCAAACGTTCAAACGTAGTGCTTTCGCGCAAGGCAGTGATCGAAGAAGAGAACGCCGGTCGCAAGGGAAGCACGCTTGGCCATATCGAAGAAGATATAGTGATCGAGGGTCAAATCAAGAACCTCACCGACTACGGCGCGTTCGTTGATCTCGGCGGAGTTGATGGGCTATTGCACGTCACCGACATGTCATGGGGACGTCTGCAAAACCCCAGCGAGTTGTTTCACGTGGGCGACACCATTCAGGTAAAGGTCCTCAAGTTCGATCGCGATCGAGAGCGCGTGTCGCTCGGTTACAAGCAGTTGTTGCCTGATCCCTGGTCGAGTGTGGAAGAACGGTTTGTAGTCGGCACGCGAGTGCCGGGACGAATCGCTAGCGTGGCTGATTACGGTGCGTTCGTCGAACTCGAGAACGGGGTAGAAGGCCTGGTCCATGTTTCAGAGATGAGCTGGTCCAAACGGGTGAAGCATCCTGGCAAACTGGTAAACCCAGGCGATGCGGTGGAAGTGGAAGTGTTGAGCGTAGATCCCAAAGCCCGCCGGATCAGTTTGGGAATGAAGCAGATTCAGGACAATCCGTGGCAAACCTTGCACGAACGTTATCAGGTCGGCACCAGAGTTCACGGCCGCGTCCGAAATCTCACTGACTTCGGAGCCTTTATCGAGATTGAAGACGGCGTAGACGGTCTCGTCCATGTTTCTGACATTTCGTGGTCCAGACGCATCAAGCACCCGAGCGAACTCTTGAAAAAGGGTCAGGAAATCGACGCTATCATTACCAGCATCGATGCCGAAAATCGGAGGCTCTCGCTTTCGATCAAGGACCTGGAGCCAAATGCCTGGGACCGCTTTGTAACTGACCATCAGCCGGGTAACGTGGTGCGCGGTAAGATTGCGCGCTTCGCAAACTTTGGCGCCTTTGTCGAGTTAGACGATGGCTTGGAAGGACTCTGCCACATCTCGGAACTTTCCGACGAGCGCGTGGAGAAACCTGAAGACGTGGTTCAGCTGGGCCAGGAGATGGAGTTCAAGATCCTGCGGATCGATGTTGAAAGCAAGAAGATTGGTCTGTCCGCGCGCGCGGTAGGCAAGGAAGACGAGCCGATCATCGACACCAAGATTTATTCATCGCAGGCCGGAAGCGGCATGGCTTCCTTAGGAGAGCTCGCGGATTTCGGACTCGGAAAGTCGGCGCCTGCGCCTCAGCCTGAGCCCGAACCTGAAGCCAAGGCAGAAGCCGCCCCTGAAGTGAACACTGAGGAAGCCCCCGAAGGCGACTCTGAAGCGGCGCCTGAAGGGAAGCCTGACGAGAACCCTGAGCCGAAAACCGAAGACTCGACGAGCGAGCCTGAAGCGTCTGCTCAAAATGACGACGAGCCTGAAGCCGAGCCCGAGGCCGCGACCGAATCTGAAACTGCAGCAGAGGCGGCAGCTGAGTCCGAGACTGAGGCAGCCTCGGCGACCGGGGCTGAGGTTTCCACCGACGAAGAAAAAAACTCATAAACCAGATCGAGTAGTTATTAGCCTCACGGGTAGTCAGGAGTATGTTGCCGGACGTATTTGTTTTCTGGTAGTGTACGCACCCGAGCACACCTCGCATCGTTAGCGCACTGAAATTTTCGCGGCACTCTATTTGTGGCTTGGGCCATTTTTCTCTCTGAGGTGATTAATGACAAAAGCGGAGCTCGTCGAAGACGTCGCTGAAGCGGCTGAACTTACTAAAAAGGATGCCGAGCGACTAGTCGAAATCGTTTTTGAAAGCATTATTGAAAAACTGAATCAGGGTGAAAAGATCGAGCTGCGAGGTTTCGGCAGTTTTCGAGTGCGCGAACGCGGTGCCCGCCGGGGGCGTAATCCAAAGACCGGAGATCCCGTCAGCATTCCCGCGAAACGGGTCCCATATTTCAAACCCGGAAAAGAACTGAAGGAGCTAATCAATTGGCAGAACTCACCTGCCTCTGCCAGTTCTGACGGCACTCCAGCCGTCGCCGTTGACGAGCCTCGTCAACCTCCCAGCATGTAAGCCTCGCGGCTGGAAGGTGCAAAATGGAGAGGCTATGGAGTCCGTGGCGTTACGATTACATCACTTCCGGCAACAGTGACCAGCCGTCTCCTCCTGGCTGCGTTTTTTGTAACATTCAATCCGACCTGCAACACGACGAAGGCAATTTTGTTCTGCATCGCGGCCCCCATGCGTTTGTAGTGCTTAACCTCTATCCCTACATCAGCGGCCACCTGCTGGTGATTCCCAATGAACACGTTAGTGAGCTGGATGCCGCCGCCAAGCCGACCACAGACGAAGTAATGGATCTGACCAAACGCTGTCAGACGGCTTTGCGCGAGGTGTATCAACCGGCAGGCTTCAACCTCGGCATGAATCTCGGCAAAGCTGCGGGTGCCGGCATCGCAGATCACATTCACTTGCACATCATGCCGCGTTGGGCCGGCGACACTAACTTTATGTCGACGATCGGCAACACGCGCGTGATCCCCGAAGACCTCGCCACGACTTACCAAAAGTTACGCGAAAAATTTTGAGACTTAATTGGGTTGGAGCCAGTCACACTGTCGGGGAGCATCACGAGTCGGTTAGCGATTTGAACCGCTGCGACTAATGGCTTCGTCTTCGACCTCGCCGGCCTCGTTAATTGGAACGTCGGCGGCGTTGCGGTAGGTGATCCCGCGTTCTTCGCTGTCGAGTTCGCCGGCAGGCAGGGAGGCTAACGCCGACAATGGACCTGTAACTCGCGGAGGATTAAAGCCCGGGTAGTCGATCCGCGCGTGATAAATGGCCGTCAGGGCGCTGATAATCGCTTCGCGAATGGTGGTGAGCTCCTTGAGCGTCAGGTCGCATTCATCGAGTTGTCCATCTGTGATCACGGCGTCAACTATTTTCACAACGATCAGGCGGATGTTTTCCGGATCGGGACGGGCGAGAGAGCGGGCGGCCGCTTCGCAGGAGTCTGCGAGCATCATGATGGCCGCTTCCTTGAATTGAGGCTTGGGCCCCGGGTAGCGAAAATCTTTCTCAGCAATTACTTCGCCGGCCTTAGCTTCACTCTGCGCCTTGCGCAGAAAAAAGTGTAAGGTGCGCGTGCCATGATGTTGGGGAATGAAATCGGCAATCTTGTTTGGTAGGCCAATTTCCTTCGCCAGCTTCATTCCGTAGGTTACGTGGCTCGTAATAATTCGCGCGCTTTGCGTTGGTCGCAGATGATCGTGCGGGTTCTCGCCTTGCTGGTTTTCCACAAAATACTCCGGCGCCGCTACCTTGCCGATGTCGTGATAAAGCGCCCCGATGCGAGCTAACAGCGGGTTTGCTCCCACTGCCCGACACGCGTCTTCAGCGAGTTGGCCCACTGCGTGCGAATGCTGGTTAGTGCCCGGAGCGCGCAGGGCGAGTTGGCCCAGGACCGGAAGGTCGGCGTTGGAAAGTTCAAGCAGTTTGACGTCGGTCAGAATTCCGAACAGCGATTCGTTTACCGGTAAACCGCCGGCAGCAAAGATGGCAGTTAACAAACCACTCGTGAAGCCGCAGGCTACGGCCAGGAGCACCGACCTGAAGGTAAAAGCCTGTTCCGCGTAGGCGAGCAGCGCCAGGGCCATCACGGAATTAATTAGGCCGACAAACAGACCCGCCATTGTTACTGACTGACGTTCGCGGTAGCGCCCAATCCCATAGACGGCGGCCGCGCATGAGATCATCGCGTACAAAGCTTCCTGAATTCCCGTGGGGGCCATCATCCCCGCAAACAGCGCGGTCACAATGCCGGTTAGAAAAGCCAGTTGAGTATCAACCAGCATTACCACCAACAGAGCTGCGGCGGCGAAGGGAATCGCGAAATTCCAGATCGTGGGATCGTTGAAGGGCGCGTTCTTCATCCCGTTGGCGACGCTGTCAGCGAGAGTAAAGCCCACGCGCATCAGCCCAGTCTCCACCACGATTGCCGAACCTACGAGCGCAAACGCGCGCGTCTTTGAAAGGGTTAGCGCCGAGGCAGTACTCCGGTGTTCGGTAAATTTCCAGACGGCCCAATAGACTGCCACTACGATCAGCAGAAGGCCAAAAAAGTTTTGCCAGGGACGCCCTCCAGTCCCGGTGTTTTGCATCGCCGCCAGATGAGCCAGGACGAGCGGGGTGACGGTGTCGCCGTCGCGGGCGATGACTTGATTGCGCTTCAGCGAGATTCTTACAGGTTTGATCTTGTCGGCTTCACTCTCGCGCAGAGTGGTGGTGGCCGTCTGGTCCAGCACGACATTAGGACGCACGAAGGGCAACACTCCTGCGACTAGCGCCGACTTTTGTTCGTGAGATAGCTGCGGGAGACTGAGGAGCCTTAACTCAAGTTCCTGGCGGGCAGCACTGACTGCAGACATTCGCGTGCGCGGCGACGGGATGATCATTTGTTCCGCCGGATTGCGAACGTCAACCAGAACTATTTCCTGAGTCAGGCGGTCGGATTCGCCGTCGTCGTAAATGTATTTGTCACCCACGTCCCTGATGAGTTTGGCAATCCGGTTTGCGTCGTCATCGTTGCGAACCGTGGTGACCAGCCGCGAAGCGTCCACTCGTCCGGGGCCGTTCCACTTCAATTCTGTCGCCGGCTTTTTCGAAGCCTGTTGATTGTTCAGATCTTCCCAGGCCGCCCGAAAACTTCTTGCCGAATTTTCGCCTCTGGTCGAGTCGAAATTAAAAATCGGCCGGGTAGCTTCGCGCGCGGCATTCCGGCGTTTCTCCGTTTCGGAGATGTCTACGCCGCTAATGTCCGCGTGCGCGACCACCGTACCGCGGACCACTTCGCCTTCGCGATAATTTGCCGAAAAGCCTGCCGAATAGTTGCTCGCCAGCAACGCAGTGGTGAAGCCAACCAGCACCACGAAGCCAATCAGGAAACGTGTCCGGGGTTGGAAAACTTTGAAAGGACGCACCACGTATTGCACAAACGTGTCGCGGAAGCGACTGAACGGAGTGGTGAATCGGGGACGAAGGGCCATTTCTTTATGCGATGCGCGTGAGGTTGGTTGCTTCTAACGCCGTCTCCGTGGAGTCGTCGTTAAAACCAAGGTTCAAATCGTAGGCCAGCTGCTCGCCAACTTTTTCGAGCAGCGGCTGCAACGTCTTGCGGTTGGTGGCAGTGATAATCGCTACAGCGCGGTCACCGTTTTGCGAAAGCTGTCGGCCGATCACCGCCAAAGTATCAGCATCCACCAGATCGGCCTTGTTCAATGCAAGCACAGTAGGTATACGGGCAAAGTTAAGTTCTTCCAGAATTCTTTCGACGGATTGGATTTGCTGCGGCCAACGCGGGTTTGAAATATCCACGAGATGAATCAGCAACTTACTGTCGCCGATTTCTTCAAGCGTGGCGCGAAAAGCGGACAACAGCCCGGGCGGCAAGTCTCTGATGAATCCGACGGTGTCATTGATGATCACTTCCAGCTCCCGCGGCAGACGCAGCCGGCGCGAGGTAGGATCCAGCGTGGCAAACATTCTCTGCTCAGCGCGCACGTCGCTGTTTGTTAACGCGTTCAAGAGCGTCGATTTGCCAGCATTGGTGTAACCCACGATCGAAATGATTGGAAGTTCATTTCGAGTTCGCACTTTGCGTCGTTCCTGTCGCCGGCGCCGCTGCGACTCGATCTCTTTTTCCAGATGGTTTATGCGATCGCGTACGCGGCGACGATCCATCTCGAGTTTGGTTTCACCCGGCCCGCGGCCGCCGATGCCTCCGGCCAATCGAGAAAAAGCGGAATCCTGACCGGCAATCAAGCGTGGCAACAGATATTTGAGTTGTGCCAGTTCCACCTGAATCTTGCCCTCACTCGATTGGGCTCTTTGCGCGAAGATGTCGAGAATCAGTTGGGAACGGTCGATGATCTTCAAATCAGTGGCTTCCGAAAGCGATCTGATTTGGGCCGGGCTAAGTTCGCGATCGAAGACGAGCATGTCCGCGCCCAGCTGCAGGGAACGAATCAAAAGTTCATCGAGCTTGCCACGGCCCAGCACCGTTTTTGGATCGATCGCTTGTCGCCTTTGAATCACCTGGTCCTGAACGACGATGCCGCCCGAAGTTGCGAGCTCAAAAAGTTCGGCCATAGATGCTTCGGCGTCGGTCATTGATCCGGTAGTGACTCCAACCAGGATAGTGCGATCTTTGCCGACTGCCTGGCGAGTCGCGCGCCGATTGCGCGCCATTTCGTTCTCGAGTGACTCGATGAGGGACAGGAAATCATCGTCGAGCTGCGACACCACTTTGGGCTTGAGAAACGAGTAAGGCTTGAGGTCGTTATTAATCTGAACGTCGCGAACCGTCATCGGCAGTAAGTGGGCGGCGTGGACCAGCCCTGGAAATCCCTCGTCGGGGTTTACATC
>JANLZV010000008.1:0-2383 GCA_031366425.1 Pyrinomonadaceae bacterium
GGCGGATCGTTTTGATTGACTTCCGACGCGGTTTTGGATAGAAGCGCACTGCTCTTCCAGTCTCTGCTTAGCGAGTGTGGTCCATGAAACAAATTCCAATCCTGCTTTTTCTCGGTTTAGCATTATCGCTTTGTAATCTCAGCGACAAACTTAAGACGGCTGATAAATCAGCGAACTCCAACAAGTCGGTAACCAGCTCGGGCGATAAAGACACCGCGGCCGAGAGCGCAAACCCAACTGCGGCGCAGACTCAGGCTATCGCCGGAGGCGAAACCGTGAAGTGGGAGAATCAGGGAATGTCCTGGACCGTGCCGCCGAAATGGAAGGAAGCTACCAACGAATCAAAAATGCTGGTATGGCGTTCACCCGGCGGAGGCGACGCGGCAAATCTGATCGTGAGCATTTCGCCGATGGATGAAAGTTTCCCGACAGAAATAAGTATCAAGGCGTTTTACGACGGGGCGAAAACGCGCTTTAAGAATGGCGAAGTAGACGAACTTCGTTGGCTCGAGATCGATGGAGTGAAGGGTGTGCAGTTTCGCGAATCTGATCCCGAAAAGCCTGACGGCATCCGCCGGCTGCAGTGGTTGGCCTATCGCAAATACGCAGGTCAAGTTCAAATGGTTAACCTGATGCTATCCACTGACGGTAAAGATTTCCTGAAACATCAGGACGCGATGTACGGCATCATGTATTCGACCAAGCTGGCGCACTAACCTGGGAGCCTGGGAGCGCGCGGCCTGGGAGCGCGCGGCCTGGGAGCGCAGGCATCCTGCCTGCCACTTAAAAATATGACGGGCAGGAATGCCCGTCCTACGTAAAACCGGGAGCGCCAATCGCTCCCGGTTCCGTATTCTCAAACGATGAGTCTTAATTCTTCTTAATGTAGTTTCGATGAATCCACGCGTCCTTGTTAGCCCGGTCGCGCGTTTCAAAGAAAATGTTTTTGTCGTCTTCAGCGGTAACTAAGCCGACCCGGCTGCTGACGTCTTTTTCGCTGGCCTCGGCTTTCTCGCCTTCGGACAAAAAGGTCTTCGCATGCTCCGGTTTAGGCGGAGCAAACTTGTCTTTCTGAAGTTCGGCAATCGCTTCGATCGCGTTGGCCTTCAGCAGCTTGGGCCATAGTTTCTTGAACAGCACATTCGATCCGTAAACATCGGCGCTGTTCACCTTGCCGTTGATCGCAAACACATAACCGATTACGTCGCTGCCGCCGTTCACGATATTCGACAGGGCTTTGATGTAGCTGTCTGCGCCTTCGCGAACTTTGGTGTTCTCCACCGCGAGTTGCAGGCTCGATGCCGACACGCTTGAGTTGACCCGGCCGCCGACGTTCTGGCTCAGCTTGTCCTGGACCACCGAGACGCTTTCCCAAACACCACCCTGCGAATTTGAACGCTTCGCGGCCAGCTTGATCTCTTTTGCAGTTACCGCGTCAGCTGAACTGCTAAAAACCGTCGCCCGTTCGTTGCCGCGTCCGCTCCAGCGGCCATGTTCCACGCAGAAAGCCGCGATTGGCATTTTGCCTGACTTGCGCGGGACGATTAGGTCGACGCCAATCATCCGATCCTGTTGTCCGCCCTTAACGATGTCGCCTGATTGAACGTAAACGTCCTCGTCGGAAATATTTTGAATGGCGAGCTCGTTGACGCTCTGCGTCTCGTAAACCACCACCTTCTTTTGGACCATCGCCTCCTGCAACGTTAGAAAGGTCTTTCCTTCAATCGTGTTCTTTCCATGTACCAGGAAGATGGTCAGGTTGTTGTGGGTGAAGGGCCCAGAAAGGCGGTAGTTTCCTGCCTGGACCTGGGTTGGCTTACTTCCCTTGCCTGGACCCCGGTGCTGTGCGTTCATCACCATTCCGACTCCTGCAATTACCGCAAATAGAACTACCCCCAGTGTGAATACAAACGCTTGTCTCTTCATTGTCCTGTCTCCTTACGCCGTTGAGGCTTTTTCTTTGGAGAGCGACTGAACCCGCTCTCGTTTTTGGCCGGTTAGACCAGTTGGCCCAGTTGGTCCATGACTCCTTCGCACGCTTGCCAATCTCATTAACTCGATCCCCGCGGACACAGTTCGGCACAAACCACGCATGGTCCAACCCTGCCTGATGTGAAACGCTTTGCCGGGGAGATCTAACTCAGGGAGACTCCCGCTTGAACAATTTCCCCTTGGAAGTCTGGGGAGACTGTGGGGCGTCACCTAACTGGTTGGTAGAACGAGGTTGGGGAGTAATCTTGCAGTGAGAGACTACGAATGATTGGATCGTTGCCTACTTTTTCCGCTCAGGCAATCGCTCGATCGGACGCGGAGTCTGGGCCCGCACGCTACCTTGAGGCCGAATGAAATGCTTCAGCGGTTTCCAGCATAAGAGACTGAGGAT
>JANLZV010000028.1:0-3228 GCA_031366425.1 Pyrinomonadaceae bacterium
CGGTTAGCCAGCAGGACGCGCGAGACACCCGCGTTCAAAAGATGACGCGCGGAAAGTTCAGCCATCTCTCCGGCACCAATCAAGAGTGCCGTGCGGTCTTTCAACGAGTTGAAAATTTTCTTGCCCAGTTCGACCGCCATATAACTGATCGAAACTGCGTTAGAGCCGATCCCGGTCTCAGTGCGCACGCGTTTGGCGACGTGAAAGGAATGATGGACCAGCCTGTTCAGCACTCGACCCGCTGTCCCCGCTTCGATGGCTATCGAATAGGCCCGGCGCACCTGGCCCAGCACCTGAGGTTCGCCCACGACCATCGAGTCGAGCGACGAGGTCACCCGGAAGAGATGTCGGATTGCCTCATCATCAGTGTGCTGGTAAAGGTGTCCGTCGAAAAATGAGGTGGAGCGGGAATCTGATCGGCTCAGGAAGTTTGTCACACGATCCGTAGTGTCTTTCAGGCGGCGGCTGTCGGTCTCAGTCAAAACCTCCACCCGATTGCAGGTCGACACGATCAATCCCTCGCGCACGATTTCGCCGTCTACCAGCGTCCGCAAACCCGAGGCACAGGCTTCGTCAGTAAAGGCTAAGCGCTCGCGCACTTCGATTGGCGCCGACTTATGATTGATTCCAACAAGTACAATTGACATCGCGCGTTTACTGAGTTCAACCAAAAACATGATAGCCGCCCATCAACCGGGCGCCGAAAAATGTGCAAAGGACCAGGACAAAACCAACTACGCCCATCCACGCCGCCCTACGCCCGCGCCAACTTGAAGTTGAACGATAAAGGATCAGGAAAAGATAGAGGAACCACGTCAACGCGGCGAAAATCTCTTTGGGGTCATTGTGCCACAGCCGTCCGTCGCGTGACGATGACCAAAGCATGCCGGTAGCGATGCCGACGGTCAGCAGAGTCAAGCCGATCGCGGCCGAGCTGGTGGCGATTTCGTTCACGGTAGTCAAGGCCGGGAGACGATGAAATATCGCGCTAAACTTCTTGAGCTTCAGTTCGCGCTCCTGCAGCAGATACATGATGCTGGCGACGAAAACTACGAAGAACGCCGCGTAGGCAAAGAAAAGAAGTGTGGCATGCAACGGGAAGAGTTTGCTGGCTGAAACGCTGTTTGCTGCGGCCTCCCCAGTCGGGTCAGTGCGCACGATAATTGCGACAAAGATCAGAATGGAGACTAAGGGCAACGTAAAGATACCGAGGGGCCGGGTCCGGTATCGGTAGAGCACGAGCGCGTAGCTCGCAATTAGCGTCCAGGCGAGAAACGCGAGCGCCTCGCGCAGATAGAAAAGTGGATATTCCCCATAGATCGCCCAGTCTGCAATCAGCGCTGCTGTGTGCAGCACAAAGCCGGTGCCCATCGCCCATTCAGATACGCGTTGAAGCGCGCGGCGTTTATTCACAAACGCCAACACTGCATGAATTGAAGCAACAAAGTAAGCCGCCAGGACGGCTAATAATAGAGATTTCATTGGGGTGATGTGGGCGAACGAAACGATTCTAGTTGATGGACGCAGACGCGGCAAGGAAGAGGTCTTGATAGATCTGAAAAGCAACATTGCTGCCGCCTGTGGCAACGGTTATTCTGACAAATCCATCGTAACGCTACTTAGTAATCAGGTTTTACGGTCTTCGGCTTCCATCAAACGAACAGGAGAGAGTTATGCGGCGGAATGTTTCTCTTCGCTTCGGTCTCGTGTGCTGCATCTGCATTGCGGCAGTGCTCTTGTTTGCGACCCAGACTTGGGCCCAGCGCGGCCGCGGCCGAAGGACGCCCCCAGCGCCAACTCAAAAAGCGCTTCCGCCCGTGCCGGCATCAACTCCAACGCCTCAGGCCACGCCTGAACCACCGCCTGAAGTGGACGTTCAAGACCTCGATACATTAAAAATCAATACCAACCTCGTTACCGTCCCCGTCATTGTTACCACCCGCGAGGGAAATTACATTCCGGATCTGCGTCAGGAAGAATTTGGCGTTTCCGAAGACGGGGTCAAACAGGAAGTGGCTTTTTTTGCCACCGTCAGTGCTCCCTTTCACGTCGTGTTGATGTTGGACACCAGCGGCAGCACGAAGGAAAAACTGAATCTAATTCGCGAAGCGGCGTTGACGTTTGTCGATCAACTACAGCGGGCGGATCGGGTAAAAGTGATTTCGTTTGACGATCAGGTGCGCGATCTAAATGAGTTTACCAACGACCGAGCGGTGCTGCGTAACGCAATTAATAAAACGACGTCGGGTCAGGGCACAAAACTTTACGATGCTTTTGAAGTTGCCCTGACGGCCATCAAACCCATCAAGGGCCGGAAAGCAATTGTGTTGTTCAGTGACGGCGTTGACTATCATAGCGATCAGGCAACCTTCGATGGCACGTTGCGCTGGCTGGATGAAGAGCCGGTGATCATCTATCCAATTCGCTACGACACGCGTGAACAGACGGCGCGCCTGATGCGCGACCAAACTGATCAGGGACCACAGTTGCCGACCATCGGCGTGATTCATGCGCCGGCGCCGGGAACCACCGCGCCAACTTTTCCGAGTGATGACCCCGACACCGTGCCAACCTCGGGGACCCAAAACAAGACTGGGCCGTTCGGTCTGCCCTCAGCATCAGAAATTTTGCGGAAGCGGCGTGAGTCTGAGCGGGAAAGAGACCGCGAGCGTGATCGGAGTGGCAATCCAGGCCGCTATCCTCCCGGAGATGAACCTGCTTCGGACCGGAATGATCCGCGCCGAGATCCCCGCAACACGCCCGGACCGACGAGCCGCGGCAGCCGCGCCGAAGACGATGCGATCAATCGGACGCTCGATCAACTTTACCTGACTGCCGACAGTTACCTACTGGAGTTGGCAAACAAATCCGGCGGACGAATACTGCGCGCCGACACGCTCAGTTCGTTGCCCGATGCTTTCGCGAAGATTGCGGCGGAGTTACGAACGCAATACGCCATCGGTTATTACCCGACTGACAAAAATCGCACCGCCACCTACCGGAAAATAAAAGTCACGACCACTCGCAAAAACGTCAGCGTGCGCGCCCGGCCGGGTTACCGGGCCACCGCGGCCGCACAGTAAGCATCAACGGAGATTGTTTAAAACGAATGACCAGTGTGGATTGAAATTCCAAACATCTTTCGCGAGATCTTTCAGTTCCGTCTTGAAACACGTTGATGTTGCGAAGCAAGAAATAGGAATGCGTTTATGGACAAGAAGGCTTTGG
>JANLZV010000692.1:0-8577 GCA_031366425.1 Pyrinomonadaceae bacterium
TCTCGCCCGGGAGTTGGGCGGTGAGGCGGTGCCTTTTGACAGTTTATCAAGTCATTTAGCCGAGGCTGACATTGTGATTTGTTCGACTGCAGCCCGCGAATTCGTCATCACCGAACAGATGGCCCGCGAAGCGCTCTCGAAGCGCCGCAACCGGCCATCGTTTTTCATCGACATCAGCGTGCCGCGCAACATCGATCCCGGAGTCGGCAGAATTCCGAACGTTTTTGTTTTCGACATCGATGATCTTGAATCAGTGATCACTTCTAACATTCGCGAGCGCGAACGCGAGGCTGAGCGAGCGGAATTGATCGTCGAATCAGAAATTATGCAGTTTCAGCAAGCGCTACGCGCGCTCGATATTGGGCCAACTATCGGTGCGCTCCGTCAAAAACTGCAAGACATCGCCAGGCTTGAGCTAACTCGTCAGCGTAACCGCCTCGGCAGTTTAACTCCGGAACAGGAAACTGCGATCGAAGCTTTGTTGATGGCCACCGTCAACAAGATCTCGCATCCGGTGTTGAGCCATATGCGCAGCTCCTACGAAACCAGCGACCTGGATTCGATTCAGGCCTGGCGCGATATTTTTGGTCTCGAAGAATAGACTCCCCGAATTAGTTTAGAGGCAGCAGGTTTGCGGTCGCCCCACTTCAAAGCGTCCCCCTTCAAATCACAGCACTTAATGAAAACCCAACTTGTCATCGGCTCCAGAGGTTCTCGGCTCGCGCTGGCGCAGGCTGAACTCGTCAAAGCACAACTTCACCAATCAAATCCAGCGATTGAGGTCGCGATTGAAATCATCAAGACGTCTGGAGACGTGAAAACAGATCCGCTTTCAGTGATTGGCGGCCAGGGAGTGTTCACGAAAGAACTTGAGGAGGCGTTGCTTGATCGGCGAATCGACATCGCGGTTCACTCGTTGAAGGATCTGCCGACGGCAATTCCTGAAGCGCTCGCGCTCGCGGCCATTTGCAAACGCGAAGACCCGCGCGACGCGCTCGTGCTGCGACGCCGCAACGGCCCCAAGGGAACGTCTGCCAGTAGTGTCACGGCTCTTTCGAACGCGACAATCATCGGAACCTCAAGTCCGCGCCGGCTCGCGCAACTCAAACATCTGCGCAGTGATCTGGTATTTGAAGACTTGCGCGGAAACGTTGACACTCGTTTGCGGAAGCTCGATGCCGGCCAGTACGGTGCGCTGATTCTGGCTTGCGCCGGGCTGCGGCGGTTGGGATTGGAAGACCGCATCAGCGCGGCAATTTCGACTGAACAAATGCTGCCGGCCGTCGGCCAGGGTGCGCTGGGAATTGAAATCCGCGCCGACGACGAGGAAACAAGTACGATCGTCCACGCTCTCGATCACAAATTCACTCGACTAGCCTGTCTCGCCGAACGCTCGTTCCTCCGACGGCTGGGTGGTGGATGTCTGCTGCCGATCGCGGCGTATGCGGTTGTGCGCGAGAAACGCATCAGGCTGAACGGCCTCGTCACAGATCGGCAAGGAACGCGTGTGGTGCGAGATCGAATGGTTGGCTCTTTAGACGAAGCCGAACAAATTGGAATCCGTTTGGCTGAACAGCTCATGGAACACGGGGCCGCGGAACTGCTCGCGCAGGGATAACGGCGTACGGATCAGTGATGGCAAACGCAACAACAAACGCTACAACCGGGGCGGATCCTACTTCCACTAAGCCTCTCGCCGGCCGTACGGTGGTAATCACTCGCGCCAAAATCCAGGCGGACGAGTTTGCCGGCCAACTCGAAGAATATGGCGCGCGCGTCGTAGTTTGTCCCACCATCGAAATTTGCCCGCTCGATAGTTACGAGCTTCTGGACGAGGCCATCTCCCATCTCTATGGTTACGATTGGCTCATCTTCACTAGCGTGAACGGCGTCGATTATTTTTTCCAGCGATTCGCGGCGGGTCAACACGAAACCAGCGAACTCGACGAACTAAAAGTTTGCGCTATCGGCGAGGCGACGGCAGAAAGGTTGCGCGACCTTCATGTCCACGTTGATGTGGTGCCCCACGAGTTCAAAGCCGAGGGTGTTTTCATTGCGCTTGAACGTTTCGTCGGCGGTCGCGCCGGGCTCAGCAATCTCAATGTGCTAATCCCGCGCGCGTCGGTAGCCCGCGACTATTTGCCCCGCGCGTTGCAGGAAGCTGGAGCGCGAGTGGACATCGTGCCGGCGTATCGCACTTCCCTGCCCGCGGATTTAGACCGTGGCCGGGTCGCCGCCCTGCTGTCTGGAGATGCCGACTGCATTGCCTTCACGAGTTCGTCAACCGTAAAAAATCTCGGCAAGCTATTCGACACTCAGGATTTGAGCGAAGCGCTCGCTGGAGTGGTCATCGCCTGCATCGGTGACATCACGGGATCAACCGCAGCAGATTTTGGTTTACTGGTTGAGATCCAGCCTGCGGAGTTTACAATTCCAGCCCTGGCACGCGCGATCGCTGATTACTTCGCTGGTTAATCATCCTCTCCATCGGATGACCCACGTCAAACTCAACAGACGCAACAGTGCCTGTCCTACTTCGTGCTAAACTTCCCAGCGATGTCACTATCATCCCGCCGCATACTCGTTGTTGACCCGGACGCCAACAGCGGTGAATCACTAAAAGAACTGATCGCTTCGTGGAATTACGAAGTAGTACTCGATCATGGCCCGGCCAGCGTTGAGTCTATCGTTCGAGCTGACCCGATTGCGATTATCGAGAGCGGCGGCGCTCCGGGCTCGGATGGTTTCCGCGTGTTACACGAGTTGAAATCACAGCAGAACGGAATTCCTGTAATCCTGCTTGCTGAGCGTGGTTCAGTCGAACTTGCCGTGCGCGCGATTCAGGACGAAGGCGCTTACCACTATTTCGAAAAGCCGGTTGATGCCGGCAAACTGCGCATCGTCCTGGATCGGGCGGTGGAACTTAATGAAGCCAAGCGCGAAAACGAAAGGCTGCGACGGCAACTTCAGGAGCGAGGCGCTTTTGGTGAACTGATTGGCAGTTCGGCCCCGATGCGCGAAATTTATTACCTCATCGAACAAGTCGCGCCTTCGTCGGCGTCCGTCCTGATTACCGGTGATTCGGGCACCGGTAAGGAACTCGTCGCGCGCACCATTCACCAGCTCAGCCCGCGGCGCGATAAACCCTTCATTGGGATTAACTGTTCGGCCATTCCCGAAACGTTGATGGAGTCCGAACTGTTTGGTCACGAAAAGGGTGCGTTCACCGGTGCGGCCTCGCGGCGACAAGGTTGTTTTGAATTAGCCGATGGCGGCACGTTGCTGCTTGACGAAATCGCGGAGATGCCGGAGCTGTTACAAGCAAAGCTGCTCAGGGTTATTGAAGAGCGTTCGCTGCGCCGGCTTGGAAGCCGTAAAGAAATCGAGGTTGACGTGCGGCTGCTCGCGGCCACTAACAAGAATCCCGAAGACGCAGTCGCCAAAGGAACCTTGCGCGAGGACCTTTTGTATCGTCTCAACGTTTTTAGATTGCAGTTGCCGGCGCTCAAGGAACGCAAAGACGATCTGCCTTTATTGGCCCAGTATCTGGTGGAAAAACTTGCGGAGAGACATGGACGCCCGGCACGTTTTCTCAGCCCTGCGGCGCTTACCGCCCTGCAGTTTCACGCCTGGCCAGGAAATGTGCGCGAACTTCGTAACGTAATTGAACGCGCCGTGATCATCTGTTCAGGTGATCAAATCGAACGGCACCATTTCGCACCTTACCCGATCGATCAGCGGGAACGTCATAGAGCTGAGGACACTATTACGCTGCCGGTGGGAACGCCTCTCGAAGAGGTGGAACGTCAAATGCTCATGCGGACCTTACAGAAGACCAAAGGCAACAAGACGCGTGCGGCGGAACTGCTCGGCATTAGCCTCAAGACTCTTCACAACAAAGTGAACCTCTATCGCGAACGCGGCCAACTCGATGAAGAGTAAGGCTCATCGTTAGAACTCCGGGAGTTCGGGTCTTACGATTTTTTCTCCGCTGATAATAATCCTCAATGTAGTCCTTCATCCTGATCTGCCATAAGCCGAGGCCATAATGTTTAGCTTCAGCTTTTGCATCCTTGCTGGTCCAACCGTCGTGTTCAATCCGGTAGATGGCGACGACGGTGCCGGTGCGATCCGCGCCACGTTTGCAGTGAACAAACACTGGTCCGTTTTCGGCGACGCTAATGATTGATAGCACATGCTCAATTTCCGCGTCTGAAGGACGGCCAAAATTTCTCAGCGGCAGGTTCAGATAGTGAAGTCCGGCCGCCCGCGCTTCAGCTTCTTCTGCGCGCGCTCGGTCGTCGTCGTCGCGCAAATTGATAATTGTCTTGATCCCAAGTTGCGCTAGCCGCTGAATGCCTCCTGGCCTGGGTTGGGCTCCACGATAAAGATTTTGATTGACCTGATGGAAGTTTGGCAGCTCCTTAAACTCCGCTTCCCGCTGCGCATCCGCCACAGCAGCGAAGCAGAGCAGAACTAATGCAGCCTGGACTAACCGACAAATACTCTTGTTCATGACTCTCTCAAACGGCGTGTTTCAACCAACACTTCAATTACGGTCATCGTCCGCCAATTTGTCTCAGCAGCTCATTGACCGCGGCCTCAAGTTGGCTATCGCGTTTTAGATAACTCTCGCCCAACGGCTTATCGACCGGCAGATCCACCGGGCGCGGATTCATTTCCATGACCGTCCCGTCAGTCGCAGTGATTCTCGTAAACGGCAGCCGCAAAACTGAACCGTCTATCAGTTGAACGCCCGAAGTGTAAATGATCCAACCCGCGGTAGGTTCGCCAACAACTTTTCCCAACTTCAGGAAACGATAGCCCTCGGTGAAGTCTTCGCCATCGGAAAGCGTGTGACGATTCGTTACTAAAATTGTCGGCGCTTCCAGGGCGCGCTGGCCCAACACCGTGCGCGAGGGCGCGGTGGAGAATCCCCGCGGCGTCATGCTGAAATAACTACGTCGCGCAAACACATCGATTGCATAGACGTTTACAAAGCCGCCATTGTTATTCCGCATGTCGATCACGACGCCCTCGTATTTCTGATTGTCCGCGTCGAGATCGACGTAAAGCTGCGAAAGCGAACCGGAAGACATGTCTAGCATGTGGACGTAGCCCAGCCGGCCATTGCTGATGCGCGCGATGTAAGCACGATTCTCTTCGATCCAATTGCGGTAAAGCAGTCCTCGTTCGGTTGCGCCGGTCACCGGACGCAGAACGGCCTCGCGCTTATCCGAGCCGGCGGAAGACGCGGCCACGGTGATCACAACGCGCCGGTTGATCTGATAACTCAGCAACTGATCGAGATTGGTCCTGGCAGTAATCGGTGTGCCGTCAACGGCGATCAGGTAGTCGCCCGGCTTGATCCGCGCGAGCGCCGCCGGGCTGAGTGGAATTACTTCGGTAACGCGCAGCGCGCCCGCTCGTTCATATTCTTCGCGATCAAAACGCAGGCCCAGCCGGCCGGTTGCCGGAGCGGAACCACTTCCCTGCGGGGGCGAGATACCGAGATGAGACGCGTTCAATTCCCCCAGCATCAGTGAAATTATCCGGCGCAACTCATCAGGCGTCTGCGCGCCGGCCGCGAGTGGGCCATACCTGGCCCTCACGTCATCCCAATTTGCGCCATGAAACTTCGCGTCGTAAAAATTATCGTGAAGGTAAGTCCACGCCTGACGAAACACTTCATTTCGTTCACGCGCGAAATCAACATCCAACTCCGCGGCGACAGCTAACGGCTTCGTCTGCCGCGATTCGATCGTGATGATATTGATGCGGCCCTGCTCGAGGTAGTGCACCTCTTTGCTGTCCGGTGAAAACTGCGCAAAGCTCTTCGCTCCGGCCGTGGATGTCAGTTGCTTTGCCACGAGGGGATCTTTCGACAACTCATCGAGCGGATAGATGTAAAGATTTAGTTGATTCGCTACCGAGGCAATCATCAGGACCCACTTTCCGTCCGGACTAATCGTCTGATGTTGCACGTCAATGCCGACGGGCAGCAGGCTCAACCGGCGGCGGATTTGGTCGAAATTGATCTCGACCGGCTTCGGCGCAGGCTTGCCCTTCGCATCGCTTCCTGGTGCCGGCGCGGGGGACGGTTCGGGAGTCACAGCTGGTGCAGGAGAAACCTGCGGCTCGGGTTGCTGAGGCTGCTTGAGCGTCGCCGGCAGAGGCTTTGGCGTTTCCTCTTTAAAAAGATCGCGGAACTGGTCTTCGCGAAACTTTGGCGTGCGAGGCAACAAATCAATGCGAGCCAGCTGGGCGGTTTCCGTCCGCTGACCTGTGTCGAACAAAAGATAGGTTCCGTCAGGACTCCATGAAACTGTATTGCTGCCGCCGTTTGACAGGAAACTAACAGCGCGGCTTTCACCGCCGTTGGCTGATACGACGATCACGTTTTTAAAAAGCTTGTCGCCGACCGGCATGTAAGAGATCCATTTGCTGTCTGGCGACCACACGAATGGCCGATCCGAATTTATCGGGGGACGTTCGAGATGTGCCTTAGCAATGCTGCGCTCGCGCTTTGACTCCACATCCAATACGCGCATTTCCGCGCCGCCGCGTTCAAACGCGATCATTTTTCCGTCGGGCGAATAGCGCGGCGTAGCATCGCTGGCGGCATCGTTAGTGAGTTGCGTTTCAGTTTGCGTGCCGAAGTCATAAAGGAAAAGATGCGTGACCGAGTCACGATCGGAAACGTAGACGATCCTTCTGCTGTCGGGCGACCATGAAACTTGAGATTCCTCGCCCGCCGTCCTGGTGACCCGCGCCCCATCGCCGCCGTCTGCAGTAACCACGGCAAACACTTCTCCGCGCACAACAAAAGCTGTCTTCTTACCGTCAGGCGATAGTGCGATTTCCGAGATCTGATCCGATAGTCTCAGATGATCTACGGCGGGCGCCACTGCTGATCCTCTGCGGTTAATGTTCACCGGAGTTGGGCGACCGCTCTCCGTGTCCAGACTCCAAATTTGCGAATCGCGATTGAAAACGATGGTGCGGCCGTCGTAGGAAATGTTGGGCCAGATCAGGCGTCCGCTAGTAAAATGCGTTACCTCGCGCGGTTTGCCGCCTGGTTCACGCAACCAGACGTTTTCACTTCCGCTGCGATCCGAAACGTAGTAAAGACTGCGCCGATCCTTGGCCCACATAGGCCACATCTCTTTCGCGCCGCCCTCGCTGATGCGTTCATAGGTGGGATTCGCGCCGTGACGCAGGAGCCAGATCTCGCTCTCGTCAATGTGACTATGACCCTTCCGCCACCACTGCGCGCCACCCAAGCCATGCCCGGTGAACGCGAGCGCACTGCCATCAGCCGAAGGCGCGCTGAAATACTCGGCGGTGTAGCGATCGGCGGTAACCTCCATCGGCGTGCCGCCTTCAACGCTGACCCGGAAAATGTCGTTCATTCCCGCGATGTCACGGCTCGACGATGAAAAGTAGATCCATTTATTGTCGACCGACCAAGCGTCAAGCTGGTCGTTGCTGTCATCAAAGGTCAAACGATTCAACGCCCCGGTTTCAAGCGTCAACAAATAAATATCCCCGTTGCCGGTGCGAGTGGAAATAAAAGCGAGACGACGGCCGTCGGGTGAAAACAATGGATGCGAGTCGGCCGCTGGATGCGACACCAGCAAGCGCGCGTCGCCTCCGGTTGCGGGTACCGTCCAGATGTCGCCGGCGGAGACGAAAGCTATTTCGCCACGGTCAGCCGAAATCGCGGGCTCGGTAAAGTAGGGTTGCTCCTTCGGCGTGACCGCGTTCTGGCCCGAGGCTGGAAACGAGTTGAAACTAACACCGGCGATCATAATCAAGAACGCAAAAAGGGTCTTGATGCGGGCGGAGTGACTCTTCATTTATTTGGTTGTCTGTCCTTTTTATTGGATTCAACGCGAGCAGATTTTCGATACTATAACATCACCTCGTCGGCCGGCGACTTTCGTCTATCAAGGCAATCGGATCCGCGCCCACGACTCAGAGTAGTCCGCGCGAATGCGCGATCAGCCACACCACTTGCCACGCAAAAAATTGTGCGACGCAGACGCACACAAGCAGAACCAGAGGCCGAAGCGGGGCGGGCTTCGCCGGCCGGTCGGTAGCGCCCCAAATCATCAGCGCGACGACAAACGCGACGTATGTCAAAAAGTGATTCCACGGGCAAAACGGACAGAAATGGTCCAGATGGACCAACAACCAGAAGAACCTGAACGTCAGGAGCGTGGCGATGCCAAGCCAAAATGCGAGGGTGCGGATGACGTGATGCCGGTAAGCCTGGCCCAGGCGCCGGCCGGCCATCCACCAAATCAGACAACCAAAGAAAAAACCGAAGGCGAGGATTGCGTTTGGAACATAGAAGGCCCGCGCCTCGGGCGTCACCAGGACCTTGTCGCAATCGATGGAAGCGGTCCAGGAACATAGGCCGCTGCCCGGGACCACCCAACCAGCATGGAGAGCAAGATAACGCCAGCTCAAGTATCCGGTGTTGAGGACGGTGATGATTAAGACGGCCGTCAACAGTGCGTCAAGGCTTCGCGAAGATTTGTTGGAACTCATAAAAATAGATTTGGAGGATTG
>JANLZV010000055.1:0-6209 GCA_031366425.1 Pyrinomonadaceae bacterium
TGGTGTGTCCTACATTCTGAACCTCATTGACACGCCCGGCCACGTCGATTTTTCTTACGAAGTTTCGCGTTCGCTGTCGGCGTGCGAAGGTGCGCTCTTAATCGTCGATGCGTCGCAGGGCGTCGAGGCGCAGACGCTCGCAAACACTTATCTCGCGATCGAAAACAATCTGGAATTGATTCCGGTTATCAATAAGATCGATCTGCCGGGCGCAGAACCGGAAAAGGCGATCGAACAGATCGAACACTTCATCGGACTCGAAACGCACAACGCGATCTTGACGAGTGCGAAAACCGGCGTGGGCGTGGCCGATGTGTTGGAAGCAATCGTGCGCGATGTGCCACCGCCCAAAGGCGATCCGGACGCGCCACTCAAAGCGTTGATTTTTGATTCGTGGTACGACTCTTACCGAGGCGTGATCGTGCTTTTCCGGGTGATCGATGGCTCGATCCGGACGGGCATGAAGATTCGCTTTTTCAACGCCGGCCGCGATTATCAGGTGGAGACGCTGGGGGTAAATCGTCCCCGGCCCACGCCCATTGATTCGCTCGGCGTCGGCGAAGTCGGATTCCTGACGGCTTCAATCAAAGCAGTTGCCGACGTGCAAATCGGCGACACGGTCACTGAAGCAGCCCGACCCACCAAAGAACCGTTTCCCGGTTATCAGGAAATCAAGCCGATGGTTTTCGCGGGGCTTTATCCCGTCGATACCAACCAGTATGAAGAGTTGCGCGAGGCGATGGACAAGCTGCGACTCAACGATGCTTCATTTTTTTACGAGCCGGAATCATCAACTGCCCTCGGCTTCGGGTTTCGTTGCGGCTTTCTCGGCCTGCTGCATATGGAAATTGTGCAGGAACGTCTCGAGCGCGAATTCAATCTCGATTTGATCACGACCGCGCCGGGCGTGCGTTACGTCGTGCACACCACCGACGGAAAAGTCACTGAGATCGATTCGCCTGCGAAGATGCCCGATCCCGGCCGGATAGTGAAAATTGAAGAGCCGGCAATTCGCGCCGTGATTCTCACGCCGGAAGATCATCTCGGCGGAATTCTTGCGTTGCTCGAAGAGAAGCGTGGCGTGCAAAAAGGTTTTGAGTACATCACTTCAAACCGCGTGATGCTGACCTACGAATTGCCGCTCAACGAGATTGTGCTCGACTTTTACGATCGTCTCAAATCAACTTCGCGCGGCTACGCTTCGCTTGATTATCATCTCGCCGGTTACTGGGAAAGCGATCTCGTCAAGCTCGATGTGCTCGTCGCCGGCGAACCGGTTGATGCGCTCTCGCTAGTGCTCCATCGCGAGACGGCGGCAGCGAAGGGCCGTTTGCTGGCGACCAAGATGAAGGAGCTGATCCCGCGGCAACTGTTTGAAGTTCCCATTCAGGCGGCGATTGGCGCGAAGATCATTGCCCGCGAGACTGTGAAAGCGATGGGCAAAAACGTAATTGCCAAATGCTACGGCGGCGACATTTCGCGCAAGCGCAAACTGCTCGACAAGCAGAAGGAAGGCAAGAAGCGCATGAAGAAAGTCGGCCGCGTGGAAATTCCCCAGGAAGCGTTTCTGGCAGTGCTCAAAGTAAACGAGTAGTCGGCCCGGTCGGCGCAATCCAATAGGCGCAACGCACTTGTGATTCGTCCCAACCTGTAGTTCACCAACAAACTTCTATGCCGGTTGATAAAGGTGAATTGACGTCGCGCGTCGAAGACGAACTCGTGCTGCTTTGCGCACGCACCGAGGTTAACGCGGAAACGAGCGCGCGGATCACTTCAATCGCGTCCGCGCCCAACGTTGATTGGGATTACGTTTACCAGCTTGCTCGCCGTCATTCCATAGTTCCACTCGTTTACGCTCAGCTGAACGCAAACGCCGGCGCCGCCTTGCCCCTCGATCAACTTGCGCGTTTCAAAATCAACTATCGCGCAAATGCAGCCCGCAATCTCTTGTTGACGGCTGAACTCGTCCGAATCCTTCAGGCCTTCGAAGCCGCTGGCATCGAAGCTGTTCCATACAAAGGCCCGGCCCTCGCGGTTTATGCCTATGGAAAGGTTGCGCTGCGACGTTTTGTCGATCTCGACATCCTCGTGCGCAAGGCCGACACGCTGCGGGCCAAGGCGTTGTTGATGGAGCGAGGGTTTTTTTCGAATGCGCCATGGACCAGTTCGCAGCAAGACCTGCTCCTCCGCACGCAACACAATCTGGCGATGACTCGCGAGGACGGCCAAATCGTCATCGAGCTTCATTGGGAGATCGCGTCTCGCTTGTTCGCCCCTTCGTTGCAGGCCGAAGAATTTTGGGGACGGCTGGAGACGATGGACCTGCAGGGCGCGAGCGTTAAAACGCTCTCGGCTGAAGACCTGTTGCTCTCGCTTTGTGTGCATGGGTCAAAACACCATTGGGAACGGCTAGCGTGGATTTGCGACCTGGCCGAACTCGTGAGGGCGCGGTCGGAATTTAATTGGCCTGCCCTGCGGGCGCGTGCCGCTGCCGGCGCGAGTGAACGCATGTTGTTTCTCGGACTCTGTCTCGCAAAAAACTTGCTCGATGCTCCAGTCCCGGAACACATGGTGGCGAAATTTGCCGAAGACGAATCGGTGAGTTCGCTCGCGAATGAAGTCACTCGCCGGTTGTTCAACGGAACCCGCCAGACGCCGCTCTCGATTGGCCAGAGCGTTCGCTTCAACTGGGCAGTCAGAGCGGATTGGCGTTCCCGGCTGCGTTACTGCCGTCTCCTCTTGCAGCCTTCCGACGCGGATATTGAAACGCTGCCTTTGCCGCGCTCGCTCAACTTCGTCTACTACCTGATGCGTCCGGTTGGACTCTTCAAACGCGACCGCGGGCGACGAATGCAGGCTGGCGGCCGCGTTGCGTCGGCGCGGTTTGTTCGAACTGCACAGCGGCGCGGTGATCGATCCTGATAACGGAGGCGGAGTACTGATCATTGGACCATGAGGCAGCGGCAAATCAACCCTGACAATTCAACTTGCCACGGCCGGTTGGCCGTTTCTGACAGACTTAACGGCACTGCCAATTTCGACGACCTCACCCATAAACTCATGGCCGAGGATTTCGCCTTTTCATCGTCGGAATGAAGCCATCGTAAAGATGCAGATCCGAACCGCAAATCAACGATTGCGCTTGCGCGTTTGCGCTTATGAAACTTCGGCACTGCGGCTCAACTCCACGGGAGCGGCATCGGCCGCGCGTCCGGAAGTTTGACCTGCGATCGTGGCAATCTCACCCGCTTCCAAAATTTGCTTGAGCCGGCGCAAGTCTTCTTTGATTAGTTGCGAGGGCTCAGCGCCCAGCAGTTGGGCCACACCAGCGCCTACTTTGCCCGCTGGTGGGTTGTAGTTCATCGCCACTCGCACAAACGTGCCATGACCTTCGGGTCCAGCTTCGAAACGGACAGATCCTGCGTTGACTACGTCTGCGTCTGCCAGCGAACGCCATGCAATTAACTCGTTCGGTTTTTCGTTGTAAATCTCTGCGTCCCATTCGACGCTGGTGCCGACCGGGCCTTTGGCAATCCAGTGGGAACGTGTCTGGTCCAACTCGGTTACCGACTCAAGGTTTCTCATGAAGAGCGGCAGATTCTTGAGCTCACGCCAAAACGCGTAAAGCTCAGCGGGTGGTTTGTCGATGGCGATCGACGTTTCAATGTGAACCTCGCGTGCGACCTCGTCCGTTTTGCTCATCATCCGAACCGCTGCGTATGCCAATCCCGCTCCGACGAGCACCGCGCCCCCGGCGAGCAAGGGATGGCCGGCTGCCTTTTCATAAAAGCTGCTTTTTTCTTCGTGGCTAGAGGTTGGGCCGCTGTCGATTGCTTCCTGAGTCAAAGGCGTCTCGTTCATTTTATTCTCCATTAGTTATCCGAATTTTTATCACTATGGGTTCTGCGATTTGTAATTTCTTCTGCCAGGACACACTGCAGCTGCATTCATTCAAAACAGATTGTTGAATATGCCCCAAGCTGCGACGATGAGTGGCAAATCATGGGCCAGCAGTTGAACGACGATTTCGCGAGCCATATTTACCGCGATTTGAGGGAGACGGCTTTGACGATGTATTGGAGTCGTACGAGCCGGTTGTTCAAGCAGGGTGAGACATGCGCCGATGAAACACGTATATTAGCGGCCGCTGTATAGGTGCACTGAAACCCGCGCGATCATGGTCAAAGCAATCAACGACAATCCAAAAATTACCAAGCCGCGGAAGTCAGTCACGATCGTTTGCGACGGTTCGAGCCTGGGCAATGGGCAGGTTTCCACACGCGCGGCGGCAGTCGCCTTGCTTGGTTACCAGGGAGTTTGGCGCGCGGTCGGGGCCTACCTCGGTCAGGCGACAAATCAACAAGCGGAAGTGGCCGCGGCGGCCCTCGGGTTGGAATCGTTGCGTGAGCCTTGCCGGGTCCAGCTGTTTACTGATTCACGTTACGTGGTCGAAACCATGAGCGGCAGGTTTCGGCGCAAGACAAATCACGATTGGTGGCAACGGCTGGATCGCGCGGCCACCAGACACGACGTAAAATGGAAATGGTTGCGCGGCCACGACGGACATCTGGTCCAGGAAGCTGCCGATCGCGCGGCCCGAAAGATCGCCGCCAGCGGGCAAGTAGAAGACGAAATCCTGCGCGACGCTGTGGATCGAGTTGGGAACTTCGATTCTAGCGAGTTGCCGGCAGCCTAAATTCAAACATATGCCTGAAGACACACCACCCTTTCGCAGAGTCTCATTTTTCAACGGCCGGCTCTTGACGGCTGAAGACTTAAACCGTGAACAGGAATACACCCTCGGAAAACAGCAACTGCATAATCGCAGTTTGCATGGCTTTGGAATTGTAGATGGTCTGGAAGTCAGCAGCGTAAGGGACAAGGTGGTGGTTGCCCCGGGCTTTGCCCTAAATTGTGAAGGCAACGAAATAGTGGTTTCGCATCAGCAGGTGCTAACTGCGCCGGACCTGAACGAAAATGCTCGGAGTCTTTTTGTTAACCTTCGCTACGCGGAAGAGAAATCCGAACCTGTTGGCGATCAATGCGCGACTGATCAGCCAGACTTCGGTGTCATCATTGAGACGTTTGAAGTCTGCTTCGAACCGGAAAACTGCAATCGCGCGCACCGGCATGCGCGGGCGCGTTGGCTGGCGTGCGGACAACCTCACGCACTAACGATCGCGAAGTTGAAACGACATTCTCAGGGCTGGCGAGTGGATCGCGGTTATCGCCCCCCGGTCGTCAAATGATCCCAGGCTTGGGCGCCTGCAGCCTGGTCAACCTCTAATCGCGATTTTCTTCTGACTCGCTTTCGCCGAGTTTCATCCCTATAATTCTGCCTTCTGTAACCCAACGTCTCTCCCTGGAAATAGACCCACAGTGCTTGCAGGCATGGTTTTCGTTAGCTCCATAGGCAATTTTCGTCGTCCTTCGCTGGCTGTTTCAGCGATCGGCCTGGCCCTGTTTCTCGGCCTCGCCGGCTCTTCGTTGGCCCAGCAGATGCCCGCCTGGGAATGGCAAAATCCGCGCCCGCAAGGAAACACGATCAACTCAATCAAGTTTGCAGCTGACAAGCAACACGGTTGGGTGGTGGGTAGCGATGGCACGATCCTGCGGACTCGCAACGGCGGCTTCGAATGGAACGAACAACTCTCGCCGATTCAAACGACCCTCTACGCAATCCATCTTAAGGACAAATCTCGCGCGGTGATTTCCGGCGCGCGCGGAGTAATCCTGACCACTGCGAACGGCGGACGCAAATGGGTGCCGCGGACTACGGGCACGCGAGACCACTTGTTTGCCGTCACCTTCGCTCCGGGTGATCTGCTGCACGGTTGGGCGGTGGGCAGCTTTGGAGCGATCATCGCCACTAGCGACGGCGGGATTACCTGGAAGCCGCAGACGTCTCACACAACAGCGCACATTTTTTCGGTCGCGTTTCAGAATGCCACTAACGGGATCGCCGTCGGCTCGCGCGGCACGCTTCTCGTTACCACCAACGGCGGCGTCGAATGGAAACCAAGTGCTGCCGGCGGCAACGAAATGCTGACTGGCGTTGCTTTCGTTTCGCCAAAACGCGCGGTGGCTGTTGGCTACAAGGGAACCATCATGCAGAGCGATGACGGCGGGCTCAGCTGGCAACAGCTCAACACTCTCGTGACCACCGATCTCTTTTCAGTTTTCTTTACCGACGAGTTGCACGGTTGGGC
>JANLZV010000113.1:0-3411 GCA_031366425.1 Pyrinomonadaceae bacterium
AACTCTTAACCTTCGCTTCCAATTCCCTCTTCATGGCCTCTCCGGATCCTGCCATGATCATGCGGACCCGCCGGTCTGCGGCAATGCACTCGCGGGCCACTTCAAGTGCAAATCCCGGGTTCTTGCGATGCTGGCCGTCGCCCACCGGCTCATCCAGTCTGCCAACGAATAAAATTATCTTTGCGTCATCCGGCCAACCAAATTCTTCGGCTACCTGATGATGCAGAAGCCGGTTGTCGCCTTGAAACGCCGAAACATCAAAGCCGCAGTGAACCACTTGGCGATCGAGACCCTTGAATTGCGGTGAATCGAAACCGAAATCGGTGAGCATTTCACGCGAGGTGCTAGTTATATGCGTAGCTGTGTGAGTCAGAAACCGCTTGGCGGCCCGAAAAGTTGTGCGGCGCGACCACGATGAATTGTAAACGTCCACGCTGAACGATGTGTTGTGTACATGCGCTACTCTGACGGGCGGAAGCTGGCCCAATCCCATCACGAATCGCAGCCCGGCCGAGTAGTCCTGATGGTCATGGATTGCGTGGTAGCGTCCTTCGGCCAGGATGCGGCGCCACTCACGCATGAAGGCAACAGTGCGCTTGCGCTCGAAACGATGAAAGAACAACCGCGCCCCGAGAGCTTTCGCTTCTTCGTCAAACATTCCGGGCATTCCACTCGTCAGCAGAATGTCGGTCTTCACTCGCCACGGTAAATCGTCGTTTTCATGCAGGTGTCGCAGTAAAGCCATTAGCCACGTCTCCGCGCCGCCCATTGCGAGGCTGGAGAAGACTTGCAGCACGCGCAATTCCGGCTTTGCCTTAGTGGAAGATTCCATTTGGCTTGTGACGTTTGCCGATGGTGTTGCGATGGTGGCGGATGACATGACGATCGCGACTAATACTTCTTAATTGGCGCCTTTCAAGAACTCGGCAGCTTTTTGTTGACCGCGTCGGACGGCGCGGAAGAAGCGACGTTCTCTGCGGTTGCGAACCGCCAGCCGCGCGGCGTCGGCTAACGAAGTCGAAAGCTTTTGTTTCATGTGCTGCGAGTGAACGTTTGTTGAAGTTGGACCACGAAACGATTCCAGCACGATCGATGAGTAAGCCAAACTTTCAACCAGCCGCACCAGATAGTCTTCAGTTAACCGGTCGGGTGGAATCAAATGGGTTAACTTCAGTGCGGTAAACATTCCCATCCCGAGTCCCAGATCACAGGCACAAATTGCCAAATCCGAATCGCCGCCGGAGAGCAGCGAACCTCCGGAGCGATCCATCAGCACATTTCTTCGGCCTTCGGCGTGAAGCTGAACGTAGTAATCCGCGACCGATTTTCTGACGCACATGCCGGCGCCGCATGGCATTGCGTTCGCATCAGTCGCCTGGTTGGACCAGCGGTCAGTCTCAAACTCCCGATTCACGAGGCGGCTCCAATATTCACGCGTCCAGGCGGGCGGCTCGGTTTCAAATCCGGGTCGCGTCTGCCCTCCCCACGTGCCTAAACGCGGCCAGTCGCGTCCGATCTCAACAGCCCTTTCAAGGAAGTCATTATCGAGCACGTTGTCATCGTCAACAAAAACGAGCACTTCGCCGCCGGCTTCGCTGATGCCACGCAGACGCGCATGAGTGAGCCCGAGTTTGTCTTCTCTGATGTGTCGCGCTTGGGGGTGCCATGAGAGATCGACGGCTGATGAGAGGGATTCAGCGCTCGCGTTATCTATCAACAGAAATTCCCAACGTTGCCGAGCGAGCGTCTGGCTTTTGAGCGCGCCGAGAACTTGTGCGAGGTAATCCGGCCGCGGATTGTGTGAACAAGTGATGACTGAAAGTTCTGGGTTCATTAGATCGCGGTCGCGTGGTCCTTAGTAGCGATCAACTGAAAACCCGAAGCCAGTGCGTCGGAATAAGTTTGGGAACGGCGTGCCGACCACAGAAGTGGGCGCAAAAGCACGACGCGCAAAATCAAATAGGTGATCGTCTTCTTCAGATGGAGCCAAAGATAAACTTGCCAGTAAAGCGTGTGGTAGACAGTGAAGAGCCCCTTAATCTGTTTCACGGCAAAGCCATGATGCGACACCAGCCGCACCAATCCGTCTTTGGTGTAACGCTGAAAATCCGTCGGCACTTTGTGCTCGGGCTGCATGAATGGCACTTCCAGAATCAAATGCCCGCCGGGCTTCAGCACGCGATAAAGTTCCGGCACAACCTCTTCAGGATTTTCGACATGCTCTAGAACCGCGATGCAAAGGATCGCGTCGAAATAGTTTGACTCAACCGGGATATGGTGGAGGGGCGAAAAGATTTGAATGTTGGTGCGTTCGTCGTCGGGCCAGGTGATGTCCTGGTTAATCAGCTCGCCGTCAACCAGATGCGAAACATCGCGCCAGCCGGCCCCGGCGTTGAGGACTTTGCCTTTCAGTAACGGCTTGCACTGCTCCAGGTCACTATCGATCTCGGGGAAGACGGCGAGTTCTGATGGCACCAGGCGCGCATAAAGACGTCTCAACACTTCGTTTAAAACTTACTCGGCCGATCAACACTCGGCATTTATCAATGCGCGACTAAGGCCGCGTTCGACCGCGAACGATTTTTAATTTTTACTACGCGCGCCACCATCGAAACCGGCAGCAGGCGTCGCAACATTACGCGGAGAGGCAACGGCGAGAGTGGGTTGGCCGCCCAGGCTCGACTTATCAACTTCAACGCGGTCAGACGTTGACGGTGATACAAAAGCAAATGTTCAGCGAAGGCGAGCGACTCCAGCATTTTGACGCGCCGATGAATTGACACAGGAAATCCGTTTAAAGGAATTTCAGATTGTTCACTGGCAGCTTCCGAATTCCCATTCGCGGCAATTTCGGCGACGTTCACGGACGGAGCCGATTGATGCCGGGCGGCGAAATTCTCGAAGGCCTTCGCGTAGACCGCGCTGACGCCCTGCGTGGTTACGCCCACATGCATCTGCGCGAGAATCGTCTTTCGCGCTTCATGGCCGAGCCGCTTCCGCTCCGTTTCGTTTTGGGCCAGAGCGGCGGTGCGTTCGGTGAACGCTGCGGCGTCGTTGAAGGGCAGCAGCACAGCATTTTCGCCATCGATCACGATCTCTTTTGCAAGACCGACAGCAGTAGTTAAGCAACAGACCTCTGTGCTCATCGCTTCCAGCAGAGTCACCGGTCCGCCTTCAACGCGCGCAGTCACCCAATAAAAATCCAGCGCCTGATACATTTCGGCCAGGCCATGAAGTTCTTCAATGAACGGCACCCAAATGCACTTCACTCCCGCCGCGCCAAGTGTGCCCGTCAGTGCTTGCCACCCCGGTCCGATGATCAAAACTGCTAACTCCGGAACGCGTTGTTTCAGGCCCAGAATGGCTTCGGTGAAAACGTCGATGCCTTTGCGGTCATCGTCATTGCTGCTG
>JANLZV010000114.1:0-5816 GCA_031366425.1 Pyrinomonadaceae bacterium
ATCAGTTGGGCCGCGTAAATCAGCAGGCGGGTAGACACTCCTTCTTCCAGTCCATGGCCCCGAAGGTTCCTCACTTTTTGGCCGATCAAGACGAGGTCGCGGGCCGTACCTTCGTCAACGCCACCTTCGCGCGCCACGATCTCCGTCTCGAGTTCAGGCGGCGGGTAATCAAAATCGATTGCCACGAAGCGTTGGCGCGTCGACTGTTTCATGTCTTTCAGAATCGATTGATAACCGGGATTGTAGGAAACGACGAGCATGAAGTCTGCCGGAGCTTCGAGGATGGTTCCGCGTTTTTCTATCGGCAGCCGGCGGCGATGGTCCGTGAGGGGATGAATGATGACGACGGTATCTTTGCGTGCTTCGACAATTTCATCGAGATAACAGATCGCCCCGTTCCGTACCGCCGAAGTTAGTGGCCCATCGTGCCAGACTGTCTCCTCGCCCTCGAGCAGGAAACGTCCGACTAGATCAGTAGAAGACAAGTCTTCATGGCAAGCGACTGTAATCAGCGGACGTTCCAATCGCCAGGCCATGTGTTCGACAAACCGAGTCTTGCCGCAGCCGGTCGGGCCTTTGAGAATTACCGGAAGGCGCGCCGTGTGGGCTGCTTCAAACAGATCGATTTCGCCATTGACGGGCAAATAGTAGGGTTCCTCGACAACTCGGAATTCTTCGATGGGTGATTCGACCATGATTCAATGTTTCAAGTTTCGGGTTTCGGGTTTCAGGTCCCGAGTTATTGTTGCCTGACGCATAGACGCTTCTACGGTATTCTAGTGTATCGTGGACACAACTCGAAACTTGGAACCCGGAAACTCGAAACTGAATGAAATTAGCAGTAGCAATGAGCGGCGGCGTGGATTCTTCAGCGGCCGCGGCAATTCTCAAACAGCAGGGCCACGAGCTCGTCGGCTTCACGATGCAACTGTGGAACCAGCGACGCGGGATCAGTGTGGACGAAAATGGCGACCCACTCCCGTCGCGCTGCTGTTCCCTTGACGACGTTTACGACGCGCGCCGCGTAGCTGAAGAGCTCGGTTTTCCTTTTTACGTTTTGAATCTCGAACGGGAGTTTGAACGCGATGTGGTCCAGCCGTTTGTCACCAGTTATCTGAACGGCGAGACGCCGATCCCCTGCGTCTCCTGCAACAGCCGTCTAAAATTTGCGTCGCTCGATAAGCTGGCTGAGAGTCTCGGCTGTGACAAAGTGGCTACCGGCCATTACGCGCGAGTGGAGTTTGACGAAGCGGCGAATCGCTACCGGCTGTTTCGCGGTCGCAACCTCGATAAGGACCAGTCTTACTTTCTTTGGGAGCTGACTCAGGATCAACTGTCGCGCGCAATGTTTCCCCTCGGTGAAATGTCTAAACCAGAAGTGCGCGAGGTGGCGCGGGCCAGCAGTCTTGCGGTAGCTGAAAAAAAAGAGTCGCAGGAGATTTGCTTTGTGCCTGACGGCGACTACGCCGGGTTCATCGATCGTTATCTGGCCGCTGAACATTCCGAGGATCGGCTACCGGGTGAAGGCGAGATCGTGAACGCGAGCGGTGCTTTGATGGGACACCACGACGGGATTCATCATTACACGATCGGCCAGCGGCGTGGACTCGGGATTGCTCATGAGAAACCGTTGTACGTGATCAATATAGACGCGCCGGCGAACCGGGTTGTAGTAGGGCTTGAGGACCAACTGCTAAGCCGCGAATTCACTGCCGCCGGAGTTAACTGGGTCGCCTTTGATGAGCCCACTAGCGAGGTGCGCGCCGAAGTGCGCGTTCGCTACCGGCATTCACCCGAGCCCGCGACGCTCACGCCGCTTCCGGACAACCGCGTCCGGGTTGTTTTCGACGAGCCGCAACGCGCGATCACGCCCGGACAGACGACTGTGTTCTACCGCGGCGACGAGGTGGTCGGGGGCGGCTGGATCGTGAAGAGCCAAAAGCAGTAGACGGCACTCGGCAGTCGCAGTCGGCAGCCTGGAAGGCTGCAAGATAGTAACCGGTGGTCGAAGCGCAGCGAAGACCACCGGTACGGGTTGAGTAACGCAGCACCCTGAAAGGGTGCAACACGAGAATCCCACTTCCCAAAACCTTTCCCGCGTCGATAGCGTACTCACAAGGCGAAACAAGTAGCAGATTACACAAGACTAAAGGCAGGAAATACTATTTATGGCAATGTCGCGCACCCGCAAGACCCTCTTAATTATCTCAAGTATTTTGGTTGCAATCGTCCTGGTAGTGCTCATAGGACTTGCACTGCTGGTGGCTGCGGTTCGTGGCAACGCTCCCACAGTGGAAAGTAATAGTGTTCTCTCGCTGCGAGTATCGGGGACGCTCCCGGATTACGTTCCGGAAGATCCCTTGCGCAGATTTTTTGGCGGCCCGGATCAGTCACTTTCAGATTTGGTACTTCAGTTTAAGAAAGCCAAAGTTGACGATCGCATCAAGGTGATCGTTTTGGACATAAACATGTCTGCGGTTGGGTGGGGCAAGGCCGAAGAAATTCGCGACGCCATCGCCGACTTCCGCACCTCCGGCAAACCTGTCTACGCCTATCTCGAATTCGGGATGAACAAGGAGTACTACATCGCTACGGCGTGCGACAAAATTTATGTGGCGCCCCCGGGTGAACTTTTCATCAACGGTCTCGCCGCCGACGTGATGTTCTTCCGTGGCTCGCTCGACAAGCTTGGTATTTATCCGGACATGTACCAGATCGGGAAATACAAGAGCGCTGGGGACATGTTTACGCAGAAGCAGATGACCGAAGCGCACCGGGAATATATCAACTCGTTAGTCGATGATCTTTTCAATCGTTACGTCGCGGCGATCGCAAAAGACCGCGGGAAGTCTGTCGAAGAAGTGCGCGCGCTGATCGATAACGCACCGTATAGCGCTGCCAAAGCCAAAGAGGCAGGGCTGATTGATGCGGTGATCTACCGCGACGACATGGAAAAAGAATTGAAGGCGAAGTTGAGTTACAAAGAGTCTGATCAACTTCGGATCGTGCGGAGCTCGACCTACAGCGAGATTGAGCCGGAATCTCTCGGCCTCGACAAAGGCGAAAAGATAGCCGTTATTTATGCAACTGGCGACATCGGTTCGGGCCAATCGGAAAACAGTCCGAGCGGCGATCAGTCGATCGGATCGGACACGTTAGCCAAAGCGTTGAACGAAGCTCGCGACGACAAGAGCATCAAAGCGATCGTGATTCGAGTAGACAGCCCGGGCGGATCAGGACTCGCTTCAGACATTATCTGGCATGCGGTAGTCTCCGCGAAAGAAAAGAAGCCGGTGGTAATTTCGATGAGCGATGTGGCCGCGTCGGGCGGATATTACATCGCCGCGGGCGCCAGCAAGATCGTGGCTCAGCCGTCAACCATTACCGGCTCTATTGGAGTTGTGGCTGGTAAACCCGTGCTGCGCGGTTTTTACGATTGGCTGGGAATTTCCAACGAATACGTGATGCGCGGTAAGAACGCCGGCATGTTTCGCGAGACGGAAAAGTTTTCGCCGGACGAACGCGCGAAATTTGAAGAATGGATTAAGACTACTTACTACCAGGACTTCGTGCCGAAGGTGGCCCAGGGTCGGAACAAAGACGCCGCTTACATTGATTCGATCGCCCAGGGCCGCGTTTGGACCGGTTCACAGGGAAAAGAGCGCGGGCTCGTTGATGAGTTTGGCGGATTGGATCGCGCCGTCGAAGTTGCGCAGGAACTGGCTGGAATTCCCAAAGACAAAGGCGTCCATCGCGTGATCCTGCCATTCCCGCGCACGTTTCTGCAGGACCTGATGAGCGCCGGCAACGAATCGCGAAGCCAGACCACTCAGAGGCAACAGCAGCAAGCAGTTTTGGCCGCGCTTCCCGAAGATGCGCGCCGCGCTTTGCGTTATGCCGCGATGCTTGATCGAATGAAGAACGGCGAATCGATGCTGGTGATGCCGTTTGATTTGCGAGTGAAGTGAGCGGTGAGCAGTGAGCGGTGAGCAGTGAGGCAGTGAAGGCAGTGAAGGCAGTGAAGGAAGTGAGCAGTGCCTTCTGCTTACCGCTCACTGCTTACTGATCTTTTCGATTCCGCCCATGTACGGGCGCAACGCTTCCGGGATCATCACTGAGCTGTCCGCTTGCTGATAGTTTTCCAGAATCGCCAGCCACGTTCGCCCAATCGCGAGTCCAGATCCATTCAGCGTGTGGACAAATTCCGGCTTGCCGCCGCCAGCGCGTCGGAAACGAATTTGCGCGCGACGCGCCTGAAACGCTTCGTAGTTTGAGCACGAGGAGATTTCGCGGAAAGCGTTTTGGGATGGCAACCACACCTCAATGTCGTAAGTCTTAGCCGAGCCAAAACCCATGTCGCCGGTTGAGAGGGCTACCGTGCGGTAGTGAAGTCCCAATTTCTGCAACACTGCTTCCGCATCCCGCGTGAGCGCTTCCAGTTCCTCGTAAGAATTTTCCGGCAGCGCATACTTAACAAGTTCGACTTTTTCAAACTGGTGTTGCCGGATCACGCCACGCGTATCCCGCCCATAGCTGCCGGCTTCGGAACGAAAGCACGGCGTGTAAGCGGCCCACTTCATCGGGAGATTCGCGGCATCCAGGATTTCTTCACGATGATAATTCGTGACCGGTACCTCGGCGGTGGGAATCAAAAACAAACCGCGCTCGTCTTCAAGTTTGAAAAGGTCCTGCGCAAATTTTGGCAGCTGCGCCGTGCCAAACAAAGCGTCCTGGTTCACGATAAACGGCGGCAAAGTTTCCTGGTAGCCGTGCTCGCGCGTGTGCAGGTCGAGCATGAAGTTTACGAGGGCGCGGCTCAGTCTCGCCCCCGCGCCGTTGAGAATTGCAAACCGCGCCGCGGCAATTTTACTGGCGCGCTCGAGATCGAGAATACCCAGCGCGTTGCCGAGATCCACATGGTCCTTTGGTTCAAAATCTAACTCCGGTTTGGCGCCCCAACGCCTGATCTCGATGTTGGCTGACTCATCACTGCCCACCGGCACACTCTCGTGCGGAAGGTTCGGGAGCGTAGAGATCAGATCACGCATGCGCGCTTCGGCGGCATCCCGCTCGTGGTCCAACTCACTAATGCGATCTTTTAGTTCGCCAACTTCCCGGCGTCGACCTTCCGCTTCATCGCGTTTGCCGTCTTTCATCAATGCGCCGATCTCGCGGCTCGAAGCATTGCGCGTCGCGTTGAGCTGGTCTGACTCGGCGATGATTCGCCGGCGTTCGCTGTCGGCTTCGGCAAACGTGTCGAGAACTTCGGGAGCCAGACCGCGCGTAGCCAGCGCTGCGCGCACCTTTTCGAGGTTTTCCCGAACGTAATTGAGATCGAGCATTTGGGTTAATCCTTACTAATATGTTATGAGAACAACTCATTATGCCACAGAGAGTTCGCAAAGCAGTTTTCCCCGCCGCGGGGCTAGGTACGCGGTTTTTGCCCGCCACCAAGGCGTCTCCGAAAGAGATGTTGCCGCTAGTTGACAAGCCTTTGATCCAATACGGCGTTGAGGAAGCAGTAGCTTCGGGAATCGAGTCGGTAATTATTGTTACGGGCCGCGGCAAGGCTGCGATTGAAGATCACTTTGATACTTCCTTCGAGTTGGAAAAGCTTTTGGAAGTGCGCGGCAAGACGGCCGAACTCAAATCCATGCAGGTAATTTCTCAGATGGCTCGGGTGAGTTATGTGCGCCAGCGCGAGGCGCTCGGCCTGGGCCATGCGGTGTTGCAGGCGCGCGACCTGGTGGGCGATGAACCGTTTGCAGTGATGCTGAGCGACGACATCATCGACTCCAAAACGCCGGCGCTCAAAC
>JANLZV010000707.1:0-5358 GCA_031366425.1 Pyrinomonadaceae bacterium
CCGGCATGGAACCGGGCGCTGAGACGCACCGCTTCACCTTGAAGGCCGGGGATATTGCCTATATTCCACGCGGCATTTACCATCAGGCGCATGCCAGCGAAGCGCTTTCGCTTCACATCACGCTGGGCGCGATGATCAAGACGTGGTGTGAGCTGATGCTGGAGGCTGTGTCGGAAGTGGGACTACGTGAGGTAGCCCTTCGTCGCGCGTTACCAGTGGGTTTTGAAACCGGAAACTTTGATCGTGCGGAAGTTGAGAAGGAGTTTCGCCAGCTGGCCCATCAGATGGTCGACCAGTTGGATTTTGAGACCGCGGCGCGAGGTTTCGCGCGCGAGTTTGCCCGCACGAGGCATTGGGTGCTTACCGACCAACTGGTGCAGATGAGCGAAGTCAGCGGCGTTTCCGGCGACAGCATCGTCGTGGCTCGCAGCGGAGGGACGACGCTCGTCGAACGGTTTGCAGACAAAGTAGTCGTTTATCATCTGAACCGAGGAATTGAGTTTCCTTTGCACGCTGAACAGAGTTTGCACTCAATACTGTCAGGCGTGGAAATTCGCGTGGCGGACATTCAAGGGAATATCGATCTGGCGGGGAAGATCGCCCTGGCGCGCCGCCTGATCGAAGAAGGACTGCTGCGGATGATTCCTGCTGGACTCTAATTTGCGAACCAGTCACTTGCCGGGGGGCCGGCGGTATCCACGCCTGACCATAATTTGCTGTCCCTCATCGCTCAAGAGAAACTCCACAAACTGTCGCGCTGCCGCCTGGTTGGTTGAAGTCTGCACAACTCCGAGTGCCTGGTCGATTGGTTTGTGAAGCGCCTCGTCAATTTCAATGTAGGAGCCCGACCCGGCCGGCACCAGGGCTAACGGAATGAACGCCACCTCCGCGTTGCCAGTGGATGCATATTGCTTTGCTTGGGAAACGTTTTGCGCGTAGATCACCTTCCGCTCCACGGAGTTCCAGATGCCCATGGCTTTCAGACTTTCGACCGCCGCGCGTCCGTAAGGCGCGACGTCCGGCTTGGCAATCGCCACGCGATCGAATTCCTTCGCGGCGATGTCCTCGACACGCTGCGCTTTCAAACTGCTACTCGGCGGTATCCACATCACTAACCTGCCTCTGGCGTAGAGCGCGAAAGTCCCGGAAAGCAGCAGGGATTTCTGTTCGAGTGCGGTTACATGCTCAGTGTCCGCAGCCGCGAACACATCGAAGGGAGCGCCGTTTTCAATTTGTTTAGCCAGGTCGGCCGTGGCCCCAAAACTGAAGACCACGCGAACTCCTGTCTTGCTGGTGAATCTTTGACCCACTTCGGCAAACGCTTCGGTGAGGTTGGCCGCGGCAGCAACTACGAGTTCACCGGATCCTTCATTGCTTTTTGAAGCAGGCGCGCGGCAGCCTACCGCCAGTAAGCCGGCCATTAGGAGCGCGCAAAACGCGAAATGAGTTTTTTCATTCAAAAGGCGAATTCCTCCCGGACCCCGAGTTGCCGGACCGACCGCAAAACAATTGCAAGCACACCATCATAATTCGAATGACTTGAGTCTTTCCAGAGTAGGTGTGGGTATGGTATAGACCTCTAACCCCCGCAAAGTGAAAGAGAGTATTTGCCGCTAATGGCGACGATGAATTGAGAAGGGCAGCGCTCCTCATGAGGAAAGGTACATTCAGGCGAGCGGTTCCGTTTGGCGCGATTCTTGGCGCGCTGGCGTTTGCGTTGGTGAGTTGTTTGCCCCAACCCACCGCGGACAAAGGCGGGATTAACCTGACTGTTTACGGATTTTCGATCATGAAAGAGTCGCTCGAAAAATCCGTCTACCCTGGGTTTGCCGCCAAGTGGAAACGCGAGCACGGCGTGGACGTCAACTTCACCTCTTCATTTGCTGGTTCCGAAACGATCACCAATCAAATTCTTCAGGGCGTCAGGGCCGACATTGCAATTCTTTCGATCGAGCGCGATGTTACGCGCCTGCAGGAGAAGGGATTTGTAACGTCTGACTGGCGCAGGTTTCCGAACAAAGGAATTGTAAATAAGACGCCTTTCGTGATCCTCGTGCGTGCGGGCAATCCGAAAGGCATTCATGATTTCGCCGATCTGGCGAAACCCGGGGTGCGCCTGATTCATCCCGATCCAGTCAGCTCGGGCGGCGCGCAGTGGTCCGTGCTGGCCATCTATGGTTCGGAGTTGGTCAAGTCAGAAAAGGAGTCGGGTGAACCGGACAAAGCGCGCGCGTTGCAAACGTTGCGGGCGATCTGGCGCAACGTGATTTCCACTCCCGGCTCTGCCCGCGAGGCCCGCACCCAGTTTGAAACCGGCTTCGGCGACGCCCTCGTCACCTATGAACTCGAAGGCCTGATGATGAAAGAAGCGGGCAAAACGCCGGTGGAGATCATCGTTCCGCGAGCTACGATCTTCAGTGAACATCCAGCGGTCGTGATCGACCGCAACGTCACCGCCGCCAACCGTCCGATGGTTGACGCGTTCATGGAATATCTCTGGAGCGAAGAGTCGCAAAAGGCATTCGTGAAGTATTACTACCGCTCCGGCAGCGATCCGACGTTGAACGAGGCGAATAAGCAACTGGCTCAAATCGAGCAGGAGTTTACGGTCGACTACTTCGGCGGGTGGGCCAGGGCGTATCCTGAAATCATCGAAGGAATTTTCCGGGACCAGGTGCAGCGAAAGTGAACCGAAACTGATGAGCTCAATGATCCCGACCATGCGCCACGTGCGCGGCTTCGACGTGGCGCGGCCACTAAGCATCGGCATGCTCGTGCTGATGATGTTGCCCTTGGTGTTTCTGCCGCTGTCGTCGATATTTCTTTTTGGAACGCGCCAGGGACTAACGAGTTTCCTCGCGTCGCTCAGCGCACCCGAAGCTGTGTTTGCCCTTAAGCTTTCGATGGTTACCAGCTTCTGGGCCACGGCGTTTAATGTCATCTTTGGGCTGTTCGCCGCTTACGTGCTGTCTCGTTACAACTTCTGGGGACGCAACGCGCTAATCGTCACCATTTCATTGCCGACTGCGATTCCCACCGCGGTCGCCGGTTTCGCCCTCCTGCTGCTTTGGGGGCCGTACGGAATTCTCGGCCGCTTTCTCGCGCCTCACGGGATTCAAACGATGTTTACCGCGGGAGCTATTATCCTCGCAAATATTTTCGTCACCTTTCCGCTCGCGTTTGGAGTGATCAAGCCGGTGTTTGACACGATGAGCAGATCGCTCGAGGAAGCTTCGGCAACTATTGGCGCGACGCGGATTCAGACGTTTTGGCACGTCACGTTGCCATCGCTGCGGGGCGCGATTGTGTCGGGAGCGCTCTTGACCTTTGCCCGCGCGGTCGGCGAATTTGGTTCGACGATTTTGGTGTCCGGAAATCTGGCCGGGCGCACGCAGACTGCGCCGCTCTACATCTTCGCGAAGTTTAATGAAGGCCAGATTGAAGCTGCCAACGCGATTGCAATCGTGCTTGCGCTGTTTTCATTTCTAATTTTCAGCGTGTTATTTTTTGCGAGAGATTGGCTTGATGTGGACTAGGAGTAGTTGATGGCCCAAGTCGCCAGAATTATGGAAAGCCGGCTCAGCCCTGACGCGAAGGAGAGTTTGCCGCCGACCGCTGCGAGCGTAGTGGGCGTGAGTAAATTCTTCGGGGCGACCAGTGTGCTTCAGAATATTTCGTTTGACGTCGCCGAGGGCGAGGCGCTCGTTTTGCTGGGCGCGTCCGGCAGTGGGAAGACTACGATCCTGCGAATCATCGCCGGTCTCGAACAGCCTTACACCGGCAAGATCATGATTCACGGCAAAGACGTCACCGAACTTCCCGCGCGCGAACGTGGCGTGGGCGTTATCTTTCAGTCGTATGCGTTGTTTCCCAAAATGACGGTTGAAAAAAACATCGGCTACGGCCTGCGCATTCGCAAACGCAAGCGCAAGGAAATCAAGCAGACGGTTAAGGAGTTGCTCGCGCTAGTTCAACTGGAAGAGCATCGCAAGAAATATCCATCGCAACTCTCCGGCGGCCAACAACAACGCGTGGCGATCGCGCGTACGCTCGCCTACGACCCGGAAGTGTTGCTCTTCGATGAGCCGTTTGGCGCCCTCGACGCGCAGACGCGCACGCACCTCCGACGTGAGATTCGCGCGTTGCTGAAAAAAGTAAACGTCCCCGCGATCTTCATCACGCACGATCAGGAGGAAGCGCTCGAACTCGGCGATCGCATCGCCGTGATCAATGTCGGCCACATCGAACAAATCGGTACGCCCGCTGAGGTCTATAACAATCCGGCGAGTGAATATGTGGCGACGTTCCTCGGCGCAGCCAACATCCTGGAAGGCATCGTCAGAAAAGATCATCTTGAGATTGGAACCGCAAAAATTGCAACGGAGATTGATCCTGAGCGGTTCATCGAGGGGCAACCTGCCAAACTAATCTTTCGTCCGGAAGACGTGTCGCTCAGCAAGACGCTGCAACTCGCGAATGGGCAATCATGCCTGTCGGCGGGAATTGTCGAAGAAACGAGTTTTGTCGGCGCCTTTGAGCGGTTGAGAATTCGGCTCGATCCGTCAGGAGTCGGCCCATGCGAAAAAGACGGCACGCCTTTCTACCTGACTACGGAAACACCGGAAGCGCCGACCGCGAAACCAATTATCGCGACCCGGCCCAAGCCGGAAACGCTCGCGGTGCCGCTCTATCCGGGAGATCGCGTGTTTCTTAGTTTGACCTCGTTTACGTTGTTGCCTAAAGAGATCCGGCCGAAGCAAACCGCGAACGGAACAGTGAAGAGTGAAGAGTGAAAAGTGAAAAGTGAACAGCAGGACCGCGGGCGCCCTCGCCCGCAGCTGCGAGTAGCCAACAACAAGGAACTAGGCGCGCCTGCGGCGAGTTGCAGGCGAGGCGCCTGCGGTCCCAGCTCTCCGGTCTTAGCTTTGTGACTTACTTCGCTTGCAGTTCTTCAACCGCGAGCGTGTGAAATTGGCGGCGCACGCTGTTGATGTTTGAGAACGGTAAGGAGCGACCGTGTGTGCGGTTGGTTAAGAGGATGAATACTCTTTCGTGTTGCGGATCGATCCAGCAACTGGTGCCAGTGAAACCCGTGTGGCCAAAACTATCGGGCGGGAGATCCGGGCCCGCGGAAGATAAAGGCGATGCAGCCAGTTGCCAGCCGGCGCTACGGCTTTCTTCGAGGCCGGAGGTTAGGTTTGCGCGAAACAAAGCCAAGGTTTCAGGTTTCAGCAAACGCTCCTTAGCTTCTCCTAAGTTTGTCAGCGAACCGGGCAAAAATTGATTTGCCAGCGCCAGCGTTTCCTGCGCGTTTGAGAACAGCCCCGCATGACCGGCAGCGCCGCCGAGAAAGTGGGC
>JANLZV010000296.1:0-9250 GCA_031366425.1 Pyrinomonadaceae bacterium
ACGCGTTTATGCAGGCAGTCGGGATGGTCAACGACCACGATCACAACTGCTTTCGTTACCGGGCAATTGCGAACTCCTGACTTAATCGCCCAGTCCAACCGACACCGGACGGAGGAACCACTCAATTCAAAATCCTTGGCGGGGATTGCGGGCGCTCCCGCGAGAGGTTTGGTTTTTATGCTTCGCGATTCTCGTCAACCGCGCCGGCACGATGGTCCTCCCTTTTCTCACGCTGTACCTGACCGTTGACCGTCGCTTTTCCGCCGGCACCGCAGGTTTCGCGCTCACGATTTACGGCATTGCTGCCATCATCATCGCCCCGTTGGCCGGGCGGCTTTCAGATCATTTCGGTGGCCTGCGCATTATCAAGCTCTCGCTATTTTTGAGTGGGCTCACGCTTCTATTTTTTCCTTTTGTTCAGAGCTTGACCGGGATACTGATCATCACCGGCCTGTGGGCCCTCGTGAATGAATCGTTTCGCCCGCCCAGCATGTCGATCATCGGCGATCTCGCTGGACCGGCTCAACGGAAAGCGGCGTTCGCCTTGAGCCGGCTCGCGATCAACCTGGGCATGAGCATTGGCCCCGTGATCGGCGGGTTTCTGGCAATGCGTTCATTCAAGTTGTTGTTTTATGCAGACGCAACCACTGCAATGCTGGCGGGACTTCTGCTCGTCCTCATGCCCTGGAGATCCGCGAAAGCTCTCCATGAAGCTTCCCCGGATTTTGAACCGGGCCAGGCTGAAGTTGCCGTTGAGACGGTGCCCTACGTAAGCGTTCTAAAGGATCGCCGGTTCCTTTACTTTCTCCTCGCGATGATTCCGGTCGAGATGGTGTTTTTCCAATCGTTGGCAGCGATGCCTTTGTTTCTGGTACGCGACCTTCAGCTGACGGAGGCGGGCTTCGGGATGTTGCTGGCAATCAACACCGTGATAATCATCATCGTCGAAGTTCCGCTAAACGCCGCGATGGCCGATTGGTCTCACCGGCGCGCGCTCACCCTCGGAGCACTCTTGGTCGGGCTCGGCTTTGGCGGACTCGCGTTTCGCGGCGGCGTTTGGTGGGTGGCCGCGACCGTCGTGGTCTGGTCATTTGGCGAAATGATTTTGCTGCCGGCGAGTGCGGCGTATGTTTCAGACATCGCACCGCCGTCACGGTCAGGCGCTTACATGGGACTCTACACGATGGGGTTCAGCGTGGCGTTTGCGCTTGGTCCATTGCTGGGCGTGCAGGCAATGGAGAAGCTGGGCTCGCGTTCTGTCTGGATTGCCACGCTGGTCTGCGGTTGTATTACCGCAACAATGATATGGTGTGCGCGCGAGAAGAACTCACCAGAGAAAACTGACTCACTGGGCAGTCCCGGAGAAACGGAAGGAGACTACTAATGCTGCGTTTATTACTCGTGACTTCGTTACTGATGGGATGCCTGGCAATCCTCAACTGCCAATCCTATTCGACCGGCTTGCAACAGGGCGGAGCGCGAGTTGACGAAGGCGCCGCTATCGCCAACCTTCGGGCCATCTCGCGCGCGCAAACGACATACAGCATCAGCAATCCGGGCGATTACGCTACTTTCGAACAACTTGCCACGGGCGGTTATCTCGATGGCAGATTCAATAAGAGCAAACCAAAGTTTTACGGGTACGTCTTCACGATGAACGTCACGCCAAAGTCCGCTTCGCAGGAAGGTTCATTTAGCTTAAACGCAGATCCGGAGTTGCAAGCCGGCGGGAGACATTTCTATCTCGATTCAAGCAGAGAGACGATTCACGTCAACGCCACGCAAACGGCAACGGCGAGCGATGCCGCCGTGGAACCGTGAGAATTTGCGAATTTTGATGTGCCGGTTACGGGATGATTTCCTGGCCGTCAGCGTCGCGCCGGAGTTGGTCAATCATCGAACGGATGGCGGGTGCGAGACTCCCGTTTGGCGCTAACTCCAAATATTTTTCGTAAGCCACCACAGCCTCTTTAAACTTTTGCTGCCTTTCGAGAGAGGCGCCCAGCAGTTGATAAATCACCGGCTCTGAATCCGAAAGCTGCGCCAGCGCCTTGCGAAACTCGGCCTCTGCCTCAACATACTGTCCTTGATCTTCCAGCACTCGCGCGAGTCCTACATGCGCTTCCGGCTGAAATCCCCTGCCCTCTCGAATGGCCCGGCGAAACGATTGAATTGCATCTTCGGTGAAGGCGGCTTCCCGGTTGATGCGTCCCTCGACTGCAGACGCTTCCGGATAAACAGGGCGCGTGCGACGGGCTTCATCGATTTCAGCCAACGCGGCGCGATACTGATTTAGATCGAGCAGAACCCGCGCCAAGCCAACGTGGGCGGCGGGAAAAGTTGACTTGAGTTTCAGTGTGTTTCGGTAAAGCAATTCGGCCTGCTTGCGTGATTCGTCGTCCCTCGCAAGGTCGCGCGCGCTCTCGGCCTCTTGAAACGCAAGCTCCGCTGGGTCTGCCGTTCGCACCAGCTTGATGGCGAGCGTTCGTCTCCCGGCAGGTAACGGGGCGCTAGCCTCTTTGAATCCCGAGGCGCGAACTCGCGCGACGTGTCGGCCTGGGGAAAGTTTTTTTAGTTCGAGCCGGCCGGAGGCATCAGTTGTCCCACGCCGTACTTCATCGATCCAGACGATAGCGTTCGGCTGCGAAGTAATCGTGAGAACGGTCGCAGCAGATCTGTTGCTATTCTGTGCAGTCGTTATACTCAACGCGAACGCTACAATCACCCCGGCCGCACCGGCGCGCAGTGTTTGGTTCCACCAACACACGCCAGGCAAAAACGCCACGCCAATTTTTCTTCTGTCATCCACCGTTTTCATTCCCGGTAACGCGGCGCTTGCGCACGGCTGGTTGTTCAGGTTCCGGCGCCGGCGTAGCGCTCACGGCCGGCTGTTTCGTCACGGCGCGACTACCAACCTCAGGTCGAAATCTCCCGTGTTCGTCGTAGAGCCGCAGATACTGCAGACGATTACGCACTACGCCCTGAACGTAGCCACGTGTTTCCTTAAACGGTACTGCCTCCGCCCATTCATCCATCTCCGCCGGCAACGATGCGCGCCATTGGACCGCGCGACCTGGCCCGGCATTGTAGGCGGCCGCGACGTATTCGATTCGGCCAAATTTGTCCATCTGATCCCGCAAGTAGGCCGTGCCCAGTTGGATGTTCAGCCGCGGTTCGTAAAGCGATTCGGCGTTGACCGCGCGATCGATTCCATACTTTCGGGCAGTTGTGATCCCGGTAGGCACCAGCAACTGCATCAGCCCATACGCATTCGCAGGCGAATGCGCGCGCGTTTCGAAAACGGTCTCCTGGCGAATCAGCCCAGCCACTTGATACGGATCCAAACTTCGCGAACGCGATTCCTGCACAATGATTTCCCAATTCGAGAGCGGATAAAACACGTCCCACTCTTCTCGCGTCATCTCCTCGGGTTTCATCTGCGAATAGTCTGGAAAACTCTTTTTCAAAACGTTGAGCGCGCTGACATTTTTTTCCTGCGAACGATAGACGCGAGCAATCGCCAGGTTAACCCGCGGGCTATTGCCCACGTTCGCGGTCGCGCGCGCCAATTCTTCGAGGGCCCAGTCATCGAGCCCGACGTTGTTGAGTTCGTCGGCACGCGCGAGGAGTTGGTCCTCGTTTGGACCAGCCGTCTCTTCCGCGACGGTGACGGTTTCGAGATTTGCTATCGCCCGTCCGACAACCGAATCTGCGGAAAACGATCGGGCAGGCACCGTCGCTAAGCCGCTGCGCAACATCGCGCTTTGCCGTTGCTTCGCGAGATAGCCATACCAGTTCGCGTCATAACGCGCCTGCACGGCCTGGTAGAGCGCCCGCGCTTCGCCGAGCTTGCCGGCGCGTTCCGAATCGCGCGCTGCCCAGTAACCCGCGCGGCCGCGGTTGTCTGTGTTCCGGTCCGCGTAAAACGCCAAGTGTTCAGTTAACAGACGTGACGACTCGGCAAAATCCCTATTTTCGTGGGCCGTCCAGGCGAGATCAAACTGCGCCTGGGCCACCTCAATCGAGTCTCTATACGAACTGACTGCGGTCCGCGAAAAGTAAGAGGCTTCTGCTTCGTTTTTCGCTTCTTTGGCAATCTGTCCCACGCCTACGAGGGCGCGGGGGGTGAACTCGCTGGCAGGAAACGATCGGCGCAACTCGTCGATCGTGGTCCTTGCCTGGTCCCATTGACGCGCGCGAGCGTAAGTTTGGGCTAGGTAGTAAAGCGCTTCCGCGCGAGTTTGACCCGCAGAAGCTGGAATCGAATTAAGCGCGCTGGCTGCGTCGGCAACTTTTTTCGAACTTGCAGCGGAGATCACCCGACGCAGTTGGGCCTTCGCATCGATCGCACTCGGAAAGCGAGTGAACGTATCGGCGTAGGCCTGCGTCGCTTCGGCAAACTTCCTGGCTTCGTATAGTCCATCAGCGCGCGCCAACGATTCTTCGACCGAAGTTGGCGACAAACTCCCGCCCAGGCGCGTGACCGCAGTGGCGGCCTCGGCACTCTCGGCTGCCGCAGGCGCAAAAAAGTAGAGATGTCGATAGGAAGCAATGGCACGTGTTTGATCCGAAGCTTGCTCATAAGCTTTCGCGGTCAGCAGCAAGGCCCCTCCGTCATCTTTGTCTGCTTCAGTTTTTAGAATTTGAATTGCGCTCGTCGTATCGCCACTCCGCAACATGATGTTGGCGGCATCGAGAGTCGCTTCGTGAGCGCGCGCTGAGGATGGGAAATCGCGCACTAACTTCGCGTAAAGCGTGCGTGCCTCAGCAGTTCGACCCGTTTGTTCGTATGCATTCGCGCGGATGAACAGCGCGTAGTCGGCTAGCAAGCTGTGGTCGCGAACGAGATTCGAGTCGAGCAACGCCGCTGCACCCGCATAGTCTTTCGCAGCGACCTTGATGCGGACTCTCACCAGGCGCGCGAGGGCGGCAGCTTTAGTGCGGGGAAACTGTGTTTCAATCCGAGCGACGGCATCGTCTGGTGGCAACACACTTCCGTGTGTCATCGCTCGCAGAGTTTCGAGAGCTCTTATTTCAGCGGGAGTTTGCTGTCTGGTCTGACAGCTGGCAGTCATGAAAGGAGGAAGCGAAGCTCCAACAATTATTACGAGGCCGACGATTACCAGCGCCAGCCGATACTTTTCAAGTTTCTGCACGAATATAATTACTCCTGGTTCCGGGTTATTAAGTTTTCTTAACTTAACCTGCTTGGATGCGCAACCAGGGGGAATGGGTTCAAAGATAAAACCCTCGACATCCGAAACTTGAATTGTTACGCCGGCACCGTGGTCCCGGGATATTCGCTTCCGAGCTTGGCAGCATCGCCTTCAGCAAGCGTGTTCACCAGCTCATGATGGAAGTAGTCATATCTTTGGGCCACTTCGGGTTTGACTCGCTTCTCGTACATTTGGCGCGATCGATCGATATCTTCACGCAAGCGTCGATAGAGATCATTTTGCGAGCGGCCGTCACTTACCTTCTGTTCGTTATAAAGTTTGACTTCGGAAACCAATAGCCGCGCAAAGCGACGCGCATCGCTATGCGAACGTCGTTCATCTTCATTAGCCACCTCAATCGGTAGCTCAACATCTGCGCCATAGCGGCGCCTCGGCGATTGGGGAGCAACTACCGGCGTGGGGTCGGCGACGGATGGCGGGGGTGATGCAGGCTCGGGTTGCGCCATGATCGGCGGAGCTGGCGCCGGTGGTTCAGCGACGTATTCCCCCACCAGAGTCTCAATCGGAGTTTCAATCGGAGTTTCCGCCGGAGTTTCAAAGTGAGGCGCAGCGGTCTCGATCGTTGGTTCCAGATCCGGTGCTACGTCCGCCTCAACTTGAGGGATTTCTGTTTCAACTTCCGGTTCGGTTGCAAAGGCCTCAGACGAAGGTGAACTCTCTTCCACGACGGGGCTGATTTCGTCATACTCCGCCACGGGGACATACGCGGGCGGCTCGTAAACACGAGCTTCCTCCACCGGCTCTGGCGCTACTTCTTCAGCGACCGGTTCCGACGCAAACTCCGGTGCAGGCTGGGGTGTAGCGGAGGGCTTTGCTGGAGCCGAGCGCGCCGCCAACAATTCCACCGCCATCCCGGCCACGCACACGAGCGTCTCGAGGGCTTCGAGATTGATTGCGTCCGCGTCGAGCTCTGCTGAATCAGCGTAGAGGACCGCGACCGAACGCCCGCGCACTACTAGCGGCACCGCCACGAGATGCGCGGGCGGTTCGTCACCCAGACGGTTCAGGATTACATGATCTTCAGAATGCGAACTCGGGCCACCGCTCCACGTCTTACGCGATCTCGCTGCTTCGTTGGTGGCCGTGTCCGCACTCGACGCAAACGAAATTTGGTGAATCACCTGGTCGCCGACCGTGCCCTGGAACCCGCGCGCCCGCCAACCAATATTCTGTTCGCCCTTGATGACGAAGAACGCGACCCGCGGGGCAAATGCGGAAGCGCGGTTCACCAGGATTCTCAAAATCTCCGCCTGCGACTGCTGTTCGTCTATTTCTGAAATAGCCGCTTTGACGATTGCCATGTCGCTCGACGCTTTGGTGCGCGCCGATTCCGAAGCCGCCAGGTCGATACCTTCATCATGCGCCGCGCGCAGGTGTTCCATGATGGAAGTCGCAACACCGCCATCGAGTTGAATATTAGACTGCCGCTCTAACAGTTGGCTGATCGCCTCGTTGAGTTGGCTTTGCAGGGCGGCGATTTCCTGCTTGACTCCGCCCATACGGCCGTCGATATAGCTTTCTATCTCGTGGCGCAAGCTATCTTCCAGTTGTCCACTGACCACAATTTATTCCTCCGTTAACGGATCATTTTGAAACTCGCGCTCTTGGGTGAGAATCATAACTGAGATGAACGCTGGGACGGCCGCCATTCGGCGCTGCTCCTGCGAACGTGGTTGCCGAGACCGGGCGGGGGCAATGGGTCTCTTCAGCGATTATGGACGTGTGGGGATCGGTGAGTCAAGAAGTCGTTTTTCAGAGTAGTTGGTCAGTTTAAGTTGAATGGTCGGCTTCTTATTTGGGACCGCGGGCGCCCACGCCCGCATGTCGCGGCAGAAGTCATTTGGTTAAAAACGGTTCGAGTTTGCGCACAACGTGCCGGCGAGGGCGCCCGCGGTCCGGCCTTCATGGTTACTACTTTCGCGAGATCAATACCTGCTGAATCGAAGGCGGTAACTGATGCATTGCGTTCCGCGAGAAACCGGCATTCACAAACATCTGTTCCAACTCTGAAAATGTGTAGGCGTCCCCGGCCGGCGTGCTGCCCAACATGACGACCGCAAACGAGGCGGCATCCGGGGAAATTCGATCTTCATTTGGAACGAACTCGAGCGTAACCACTCGTCCGCCGTCAGCCAGGGCCGCGTGGACCTTGCGAAGAAGAGTTTCATTCGTCGCGGGATCGAAATGGTGAAGGAAGTTTGTTAACAGGATTAGGTCGTAACCCGTGCCGTAATCGACGTCGAACGCGCTGCCTTCCAACGTGGAATACCGGTTCGCGACACCCGCTCGCTTCGCATTCTCTTTCGCAACTTCAAGCACGTTGGGCCAATCAAGCGCCACGATGCTCGCTTCCGGATTTTTCGCAAACGCGAGTCCGAAAAGTCCGTGGCCAGCGGCAATATCCAAAACCTTCATTTTCTCATCGCCGACCGGATCAACCAGACGCGCCATCAACTGCGCCGGCAAAGCCATCAAAGGAGCCATGCCGCGGGCGAAGTTAACCCAGATGGGATTTTCCGGCGCCACCGTGCCACCGTCGGCGAGCATCGTGCCACCCTGACGGACCACTTCCGCCAGGTTCTTAAACCCGTCGGTCAACCGCGGCGACGCCATGAACTCAACCGCGCCACCCACGTAAGCCGGCGATCGCTCATCGAGAAACATCCCGGTGTCGAGCGTTAAGTTGTAGCGATTGTCCTCCTTGGTGAGAAAGCCCATGATGCAGAGAAAGTCGCAGAGTATGCGCATGCCGCGTTCCGAAGTTTTACATCTGTCGGCAATTTCCTTAGCGGTGGAACATCCTTCACCAATCGCCGTAAACACGCCGAGTTCGATAGCTGCTTTCAATCCTTCGGTTTGTTGATAGGCGTTGATGGTCTGAAAGAACAATTGGGGTGATGGCTGGTAAGCTGCTGCGCTCGACATTATTTGGGCTCCATTAGGGTTGTAACGCATAGGTTAGCTTGCGGGTCGGCTAGATCAGTAGTGTAAGAAGATCTGCGCGATTCGAAAAGTAACAGTTTGTCTCTGGTTCACGCTAGGCGGCGGGCCGTTGCGGGCGATTTTTTCCATCATCCAATTGAACTACTTCTTCCCCGGAGCAGAATAACCAACCCGTGTGATCGCAATGCGCTTTTCCTGGTTCGCATTGTTAGCGATTGAGACCTGCACCTTGTGAAACGAATTTTCAGGCCCACTTCCCGCCGGAACATATCCAACCGTGTATTGGTTTCGAATATCGCTAACCACTTCATCGGCGACGTACGCCAAGTCCTGAACAGTTTGCGGAAAAAAGATCCGGCCGCCTGTGTCATTCGCGAGGCGACTCAAGAGCGTGACCGCGCGGGATTTCGACTTCCCCTCTAATTGACCAGTGAAGGCCACCACATGGATTTGAATATCGTTAGCGGAAAGCAATGCGAACAATTGCGCTTCTTTGTAAAAGCTACTGCGATCTTCACCATCGGTTATCAGAATCAACGCCAGGCGCCGTTGGTCCTTGTCTGACTTGCGGCTGGCCAACTTCTGTGCAGACAGATACACGGCGTCCATCACCGCTGTCTGTCCGCCTTCGACATAAAGATCGTTCAGCCTTTCCTGCAAAAGAAATTTGCTGGAGGTGAAGTCAACCACCGTATCGATATTGTCGCTGCTGATAAATCGGACCAGAAAAGTTTCATCCTCGGGTTGGTTGCTGTCAACAATCTTCACTGCCGTTTGGATCACGGGATCGAGCAGCCGACGCATTGACGCCGAATTGTCGATTACGAGCCCATAGCTCAAGGGCACTGCCGCTTTTGAAAAGAGGGTGAGCTTTTGTGGGACGCCATCTTCGGTGACGGTGAAGCTGTCCTGGCTTACGTCAACCACAGCATGACCTGCGCCATCCGTTACTCGCACATTTAGAATCACTGTTCGGCGAGGTTCCAGAGCTGCTGCCGGCGGCGTTGGATTCTGCGCTACAACCAGCACGCTTACAAAAATCATCGCCGCCGCGAGCGGTAAAACGAGTC
>JANLZV010000297.1:0-14025 GCA_031366425.1 Pyrinomonadaceae bacterium
ATGAAACCCGGCGCGACGACGAGCCCGCGCGCGTCGATGACGCGACTTGCTCGAACGCCATTAAGGTTTCCAATTCGCACAATCCGGTCGCCTATGACGGCAACGTCGGCGAGATACCCGGCGCGGCCGGAACCGTCAACAACGCGACCGCCTTTGATCAGCAGGTCGTATATGGGCAACGCGCGAGTTTTAGCGCCGGCGATGGAAGAGAAGAGCAGCATGATCGTCAGGATCGTCGAAAGTAATTTTCTGGTTGACATTATTTTACCTGGGCTGGGATCGATGGAGCGCTGCATCGTAATAGTTGGCAGCTCCAAAGTCCAAGGTCTAAAGTCCAAAGCTAAGAGTCCAATGTCCACTGTCCAGAGTCTTCGATAGCGCGCAGCGCGTCGAGTCAAAGCGCCAAAGGCGCGCGATAAAATAGCCAGGGGCAACGCCCCTGGATCAGGTATGTCCAACGATCTTCGCCGACCCCTGGATGGGTCGGCGTTCCTTGCAAAACGTATAGTATGGGCGCCAAACAAAACACGCGCTTTGAGAGACTGGCAGAATACTATGGCGGCCGTCCTCCTTATCACAGCGATACCTAAGGAGGGAACGCCGACCCATCGAGGGTCGGCGAATTTGAGGTTCGGAACTCACCCCAGGGGCGTTGCCCCTGGCTACTTTATTGCGCGCCGTTGGCGCTTTGACTCGACGCGCTACGCGCGACTAACGTCTGAGTTTAGACCTTGAACGTTGACGTTGAAACGTTGGACATTGGGCCTTGGACTCTAGACCTTGGACTTCTTACGTTCATGTGACTTTCAATGGACGGCTGCGTAGAATTCAATGGTGAAAAATAATCCAGTAACATTAAAACGAATCGCTGAAGTGACCGGTGCGGAATTGAGAGGCGGCGATCTCAGCACTCAAGTCAAAGACGTCACTCATGATTCGCGACAGGCGGGTGAGGGCAGTTTATTCGTCGCCATCTGCGGCGCTTTGCGTGATGCTCACGAGTTTGTTCCTCAAGTTATGGCCCAGGGCGCGCTCGGCGTCATGTCTGAACTCCCGGCGCCGCAAGATTTCACCGGAGCGTGGTTGCAAGTTGAAAACGTCCGCCGCGCCATGGCCCTGGCAGCCGTGGAAGTTCATGGGCATCCGTCGCGAGAACTGCAACTCGTGGGCATCACCGGCACCAACGGCAAGACGACGACCGCGTATCTAATCGCTTCAATTCCGGAAGCTGCGGGCGAACCGGTGGCGATGACTGGCACGGTCGAATACCGGCTTGGCGCTGAACGGCGCAAAGCTGATCGCACCACGCCCGAAGCCACCGACATGCAACGTCTGCTTCGCGAAGCAGTTGAACTCGGCTGTCGCACTGCCGTGATGGAAGCTTCCTCGCAGGCAATGGACTTTCATCGCTGCGATGAACTCGAGTTTGCCGTCGCGGTCTTTTCCAACCTCACGCGCGACCATCTCGATTATCACAAGACCATGGAGAATTATTGGTACGCCAAGCAGCGTCTGTTTGACGGCAGGCTGGGGACCCGGCCGCGGGTGTCAGTGATTAATGTGGATGATACTTACGGCGTGAAGCTCGCGGACCGGCTGGAAAAGGAAGGACTGAAAGTCGTTCGTTATGCCGTTAATGCATCAGCGGACATTACTGCGACCAACGCGGAGTTTTCTCTCGAAGGCATGCACTTCGATTTGAACACGCCCGCAGGTAAACGCCCGTTTCATTCACCGCTGGTTGGTCCACCGCACATCTACAACACCCTCGCGGCCGTCGCTAGCGGACTCGCGCTGGGCTATGAGCTTGACGTGATTGCGCGAGCGCTTGAGTCGTGCACGGGAGCGCCGGGACGTTTCGAACGCGTGCCGCATAACGGAGACTTTGCGGTGGTAGTTGATTACGCCCACAGCGACGATGCGTTGCTCAACGTGTTGCGCACTGCGCGCGAAGTGACGAAGGGAAAGATCATTACCGTGTTTGGTTGCGGCGGGGATCGAGATGGTTCGAAGCGCGCGCCCATGGGTGAAGCAGCCGGGAGCCTCAGCGATGTCGTGATCCTGACCTCAGACAATCCGCGCACGGAAGATCCGGAAAAGATTCTGGCGGAGGTGGAACTGGGAATTCAACAGTCGGGAAAGCCGTATCGCAAGATTGCCGACCGGCGGGAGGCGATTCACCAGGCGATTTCAGAAGCAGCTACGGGCGATCTGGTGTTAATTGCCGGGAAGGGACATGAGGATTATCAAATCCTCGGGCGCGAGGTGTTTCACTTCGATGACAAAGAAGTCGCCCGCGAGGCGCTAACCGCAAGGATCGAGCGCCTTCAGTAAAGTGCGATCCTTTCAGTAAGCGAAACGAGATTCCAGTGCCCAGTTTTTAACTGAGCATTGAATCCGGACCGACTCCTTCATCCTCCGGCGGTAACGCTGGGCCGGGTGTTGGCGATTCAGGATTCTTACTCGCGAAGTACCAATAAACCGGCAGCCCTGCCGCGATTATTATCAACCCCAGGAATGACAAAAACGGTGCGTTATAGATCGTGAACCCGATCAGATAAATGGTTACCAGGACGAAGACCGCGGGAACGATTGGGTAACCCCAGGTGCGATACGGCCGCGGCGCATCAGGTTCGCGACGCCTGAAGATAAAGACCGAAAAGGTCACCATCCCATAGAACAACCAAAATGCAAAAATCGCGAGATCGGTGAGCTGATCGAATTTGCCCGAGACCGCCAGGACCGCGGCCCAGACAAACTGCACGAGCAACGCAATTACCGGCACCCGGTTCTTTTTTGAAACCCGAGCGAGGCTTTGGAAGAATACCCCGTCGCGGGCCATCGCGTATGGAATTCTGGCTGTCCCGAGGATAGACGTCTGAAGCGATCCCCATGAAGAGAGCATCATCACTCCGGCCATCAGCGTTACTGCCAGGGGCCCCAGCACGCGGCCAATCGCTTCCGCTGCAACGGATGAAGTAGCCGAGACACTCGCGACTTCTGTCGGGGTCATCACGTAGTAGTAACTGACGTTAACGATCACATAGAGAGCGATGATGATGATCATGCTCCCGATCAATGCGATCGGAAGATTACGGTCCGGATGTTTGACCTCACCGGCCATGTAAGAAACGTTGTTCCAACCATCGTAAGCCCAAAGGGCACCCAACATCGCCGCGGCGAAACCCGCGAATCCAGCTCCAGTGACGGCCACGTCTTCGCAGGTGCCGCCGACGTTTGCCAGTCCCATGTGACTCCAGCTGCCATCCTGATAAAAGAAAGCTGCGACGCCGACGCCCAGCACTACAATCACTTTCAAGATAGTGACAAATGAAGCGATGTGTCCGGTTGCGCCAACGGCGAGGCAGTTAATTAGCGTGGTGATCGCGAGTGTGGCTAGCGCGACTACCTGGATGTGACCAAAAGGGATCTCTATTCCAAAGAAGGGAATTGGGACTGTGAAGTAAACAACGTCGAGTCTGCCCCTCGTGAGATCGTTCATGAAAATTGCGAAACCAACGGCCAGCGCCGCGGCTGACGCAGTCCGGGAAATTAGAAACTGAGACCAGCCGTTGAGAAATCCCCAGACGCGTCCGTATGCATCTTTCGTGATCACATACTCAGCGCCGGCATGCGGTCGCATGGTCGTCAGCTCAGCGTAGGTGAGTGCGCCCGCGAGGGCCAGCAATCCGGCGGCAATCCAAACCACGATTACGCGCATCGGCGTTCCCACGTTGCAGGTCATCACCCTCGCCTTGAGGAAGATGCCGGTGCCGATGATATTGCCGACGTTGATGGAGATGGCGGCGATTGGTCCAAGGCCGCGCACTAACTCATGATGTTTTGTGGTTTGTGATTGCACGTTACCCTCGTTAGCTTAGCTAGTTTCGTGAGGCAGCGTCTTTCATTCTAATTTCTGATAAGTCCTTTAGAAACTCTTCACGTTCACGAGTTGCCTGATCCGCCCGTTTGAGCTTTTCAGTCACGTGTCGCTCGCCCTTGTAGTCGGAATTTTGAATCGACTCTGCCCAAGCTTTTAGTTGTTTAGAGCAACTCTCGGCTGTTTCTTTTACTGAACGAGTTCCACCGCTTAATTCAGCGAAGCCCGGTAGCCGATTTAGTAAACATGACATTGATCGCACCTCGCCTGCGGAACCTCGCGCGATGTACAGAAACATGAGCAACTCATTGTTGGTACCGCGTTCGAAGCCTTCGGCGATGTTGTTTGAGACTGAAACCGCGGCGCGCTCAAGTTGATCCCGCAGACTGTGTTGCCCTTTGAATGGTGGCTGCGAGGTTAGCACATAAACGGACACCGCCAATTCTATTGCGGTATTCCACACTGGAAGGTCTTCGAAACGTTTGTAACGCATGATTGGCTTCTCCCGCGCGACCGGGCTGGCATTCCAGATTCCAGATTCCAGAGTCAAGACTTAGTCTCTTTTAGTCAAAAACCGTCAAGTGCAAGAGTTCTGGTTATTGCTAGTTCTAGTTATTCAACAGTTTGTTTATTCAACAGTTTGTTAATTCAACAGTTTGTTAATTCACCAGGTTGTTAATTCAACAGATTGGTAATTCAACAGTCTGGTAATGCAAGAGCTCTGGTTAATGGAAATCCGGGTTCTAGCGTTGCGGTTAAAGAGTTCCGCTATCAGTTCCTGCTTTTGGAATTTGAAATCTGGAATCTGGAATCTGGAATACTCACAAATGTGCTCGGTCTCACGAATCGTTTACCAAACGTCGTTCGTCAGCAGATCTTCATAAGTGTCGCGCCGGCGGATCAGATCAACCACGCCGCCTTCGCGAATCATGACTGCGGCCGGGAGCGGCCGTCCGTTGTAGTGAAACATCTGGGCGAGCGAATAGGCGCCGCTGTTAAGTAGGGCCAACACTTCGCCGGGCCGGGTATTCGCCGGCAGAAATCGATAGTCCGGCAGGCGTCCGCCGCGTTCGATATCGAAATAGACGTCGCCCGAATCACAAAGTGGACCAGCAACCTTGTATTCCGTCTGATGCGGTTCGCCCGCGCGCGTGGCGGAGACGAGATGGTAGTACCACTTGTAATTATTCATCGAGAGCATCAGGTTATAGCCCGCATCGGTCAACAACCAGACGTCGCCGGTTTCGGGTCGTTGTTTGATATTCAGCACGGTGGTCAACACAAGTCCGGCATCGGCGATGATGCTGCGGCCGGGTTCGAGCAAAATGGTGACGCCTTCGAGCAGGTGTTCAGCGTTTGCGGCGCGCGCCGAATCGCGAGCGATACGCAGCGCTTCGCGTAGAACGGCTGAGGGTTCGAGATCAGCGCCCAGCATGTCGCGTTCATGCTCCGGCAGTTGATCCGCCTGGGAACGATCTCGCAAGTAGTTAACTGGAATTCCGCCGCCGAGATTGATGTGCTCAAGCGTATGGCCCGTCTCGCGATGAATCGCCACCAGATGTTCCCACATGCTGCGAAAGGCTTCAGCAAACGGTTCGACGTCCGGTGTTTGCGAACCGACGTGAATGTGAATGCCGCAAACATGAATCAGATCGGGATGCTGTAACCCGCGCCGAAACGCTTCGAGTACCTCCGAAGAAGAAATCCCAAACTTCGAGGTCAGCAAGGCTGTCTGCAAGCCGAGGTGGGAACGCGTGCCGATTTCAGGAACGAGACGAAGCGCGATCCTCGCCGGGGCTACCGGCTCAGTCTGCCTGGCCGCGACTCTCCGCACGGCGTCTTCCACCAAACCGATCTCATAAATGGAGTCGACATTGATCGCGTAGATGCCGGCGGCGACTGCGTCGTCCAGTTCGCTTTCACTCTTGCTCGTGCCGTTGAAGATAATCTGGTCCGGACGAAAGCCGATGCGCAGTGCTTTGAAGAGTTCGCCCCCGCTGTTGACCTCAATATCAATCTCGGAGTCGCGCACGGTCTGGAGTACAGCCATGTTCGAGTTTGCCTTCGAGGCATAGAAGAAACGAATTGGATGTTCGACTGACTTGGCGGCTAGACGCAAGCGGTTGATGTTGGCTTTAATCCGCGGCGCCGAAAATACGAATAGCGGCGATTCGTATTCCCGCACCAGTTTGAGCGCATCAGCGCCATTGATCGCCAAACGGCCGTCCTCAACTTCGAGAAAGTCCGGGATGGTCCAGGCCGGAGCGGCTGACACGAGGGTAGTCGACATTTTTTAACTTTCGCGCGAAACCAGAATTAAGATAAAACGATTTGCTGGACGTAGAGCTAATTCAGGGGATCGCCAAAATTGTAGACGATCACTCCGGTCACTTTTACGGGCTCGCCCATCAGGAGCGTGGGAGAAAATCTCGCGAGGCGCGCTGCCGCCACGGCCGCTGCCTGCAACGCAAGGTGTCCGGAGACGGCTTGCGCGGAGATCACGCCACCGCTTTCATCAACCGTCACCTTCACGCCTACAGCCCCCGCAATTTTTGCCTGTCGCGCGCTCGCCGGATACTCGGGAGCGGGCAGCGAGATGGCTTTACCATTCAACACGCCGCCTGAAATTGGAGCGCGCGCGCCATCGGCTGACACCGGAGTGCGGCCATGTTCCGGCTCTTCCAGTCTCACTTCCGCGCTGTCGATCATCGGCTTTCCTGGCTTCGCCTCCGCTTCCGGTGCGCTGGGCGGGGGCTGCGCGACGACGGGCGCTTCGGTGTCGACCGCCGCTTGGGCGGATGTTCCAATCTTGTCGGGCAGCACGAATGAACTGAGAAACTGTTCCTGCAGAGCGTCATCCTTTTTCGAATTCAAGTAGACGATCGCATAGAAGCGGCGACTGGTGGCATATGCATGGACGATGCCGTTGAGAGTGCCGAGTGTTAGCCGGTACTCGCGCCCAGGGTTTCCTTGCAGGGCTCGTTCGCGAATGAAAGTTAGTTGGGCAATCCCGGCTTTATCGCGGACCTTCGGGATGAAAAAAATCTTAAAGGCATCGACGTATGAATTCACTCGCTGAATTTCGGTGTAGGCAGCCGGGTTTGACTTGATACCGCTTAAAGAAACCACTGCGAAGATTGGCCCACCCTCAGTTTTGGAAATATAAAAGCGGGTGTTGAGTTCCATCTTGTGATAGGGAACCTTGCTGGCTTCCTCATACACGGAACCTTTGGGAATGAGTATGGAAAACTGTTCCTTCTCCGGTCGCAACGTCTCCCAGTCTTTCCCGCCTTCCTTCCCACCTTGGCCGGCGGCGACGGCTACGAGATTCAGGATCAGTGTGAGAACGAGCACGAACGTTTTCCAATTAAACGATTGCATGGCGTAATACTCCTCGCTAAGCCTCAACAGAGATTCAGGAAACGAACAATCAAACGAGATCCGATCTCGCCGATTCGTTCGATTGTCAGGCTTTGGTTAAATCTTAGCTGCGGGTCGACCTGGCTAAATATACCGCAGTTCGGTTTTGCGGCTAAAGCTGCGCCACCATTTCCGCGGGGTTCCAGTAAGCGTGCACGGTTTGAATCAGCCCGGCATCATTCACGGTGATGATGTCGATGCCTTCAAACCGCACTTTTTTGCCACCCTTGCTGATTCCACTCGCGGTCCACTTAACCGCCGCAGAGTTCCCGGCGACAAACACCTGATCCTCCGTCAACCCGACTTCCTTGAAGGCCGCCGTAACCGACTGAAAAAATTCTCCCAGCTTTTGATGGCCTTCGTGGGGCGGCGCACCCACCGGATCGTAACTGACGGCGTCTTCAGCGAAGGTGTTGACCCAGGCCTTTTCATCCATCGCACGCAGGGCGGCGAAATATTTTTTGACTGCTTTCGAAACTACCTCAGGCGACATCCAAAGTTTTCCTTTCTCGTTCAGCTTGCACTAGCACCCGGCGCAGTATTTTCCCCGCGGGCGACTTAGGAATTTTGTCGGTCAACTCCACACTGCGAATTTTTTTGTGCGGGGCGACGCGTTCATTTACGAAAGCCATAATCTCATCCGTAGTTACTTCACCTCTCAATACCACGAATGCTTTCGGCACCTCACCGGCTTCCTCGTCCGGGCAGGGTATCACCGCAGCATCGCAGATGGCCGGATGCGTGAGCAACACGGCTTCCAGCTCGGCCGGGGGCACTTGAAAACCCTTGTATTTGATCAACTCCTTCGCGCGATCGACAATGAAGAAGTGGCCATCTGCGTCTGCATAGCCAATGTCGCCAGTGTGTAACCACCGCTCCGAATCAACGGTTGCCGCAGTTGCGTCAGGTCGATTCAAATAGCCTTTCATTATTTGTGGCCCACGTACGCAAATCTCGCCTTCCTGGTTTGATCCCAGCAGTTCTCCGGTTTCCAGATCGATGATCTTGCACTCGGTGTTGGGCGCCGCGATGCCCACCGAACCAAACTTCACGAGGGACGGCTCGGACGGAGACGAATGCGTAACTGGGCTGGTTTCCGTCATCCCGTAACCCTGACGAACGTCGCAACCGAGGCGGGCCATGCAGGCGCGCGTCAGGTTTTCGTCGAGCGGAGCTGCGCCGCTGAAGATGGTTTTCAGTTTAGGTAAAGGATAACTATCAACGATTGGATGTTTGCTGAGCGCGAGTACGATCGGCGGCACGAGATGGGCCAGGCTGACCTCGTATTTTTGCAGTGTCTGCAAAAAAGGTTCGAGTTCGAAACGCGGGAGGGTCACGATAGTCGCGCCTTGACGCAGTCCGAGGTTCAAAATCACGACCAACCCGTAGATATGAAACATCGGCAAAACTGCGACCAGCGTGTCGTGGTCGGAAAAATAACTGAGCCCTTCCATCTGGCACATGTTGGCGACCAGATTGTGATGCGTGAGCATCACGCCCTTAGGCAGACCGGTGGTGCCGCTCGAATAAGGAAGGGCCACCAGATCTTCGCGCGGATCGATCTCGACTGGGGGAAAAACGCCGTCGCTCTCCAACAAGGAAGAGAAAGGGGTGACGTCGTCAAAGGCCTCCCCAGTGTCTCCTGGGGCCACGCCAAAATTCTCGAAAACAAACAACTCATCGATCTTCGCTTCGAGGGCGGCGGCCCGCGCCTTTTCGAGACACGGAGGAACGGTCACCAAAAAACGCGCACCCGAATCCTTTAGTTGATGCGCAATTTCGGTTTCGGTGTAAAGCGGATTTATTGTGCAGGCGATGCCGCCCAGCGAAGCCACTGCATGAAGCGCGATTGCATACTCAGGCACGTTTGGACTGAGAATTCCAAATACGTCACCTTTCTTAAACCCGCGCTGATGGAGACTGGCCGCGACCCGCGCGATCGCATCTGTTAGTTGTCCATAGGTTAGTATGCGGCCGGTTGAACCATCGATCAGCGCCGGTTTATCACGCCGCGCGTCCGCGTGCTCGAAGACGAACGAGGTAAGCGAGAGTTCAGGAATGATTACTTCAGGATAGGGGCCGCGAAAGATCATGATGTCCTGTAGCGCAAAGAATTTGCCAGCGATCGCCCGGATACGTGGTCTCAGTGATGCGAGTCGGGAATTGCTCGCTTACATTATCAGGTGACTGCAATTCCGTAAAAGGTTTATATTCTGCGGTAGTGGGTCAGTTTCGTCACCTATGTCCGACAAACTTCAGTTTGTCGAGGCGTTACGACAAGCTGAAGCTTATCGGACATCAAACTGACCCACTACTTATTCTGCAACCCCGCCGGCGAAATCGGCGCGGCGACGAAAAATCTTCTATGCCCCAGTCTGATGCCGCCCCGCTGAACGTGATCTGCCTCGCCACTTACTTCAAGGGCGTCGATTTCATCCGCGAGTGTAAACGTCTCGGCGCGCGAGTAGTTCTAATAACTAAAGAGAAGATGCTGCCCGAAGATTGGCCGCGCGAGAGTCTCGACGACGTTTACGGGTTGCCAAACGATGCCGGCCCACCGTTGTTTATGGATCTGGTGAGCTTCCTGGCGCGCGAGCGAAAGCCGGATCGGATTGTGGCCCTCGAAGAGTTTGACGTGATGACTGCGGCCCTCTTGCGCGAACACTTTTGCTTGCCGGGGATGACAAGTTCAGGCGCGAAGAAATTTCGCGACAAGATGGCTATGGCAATCAGCGCGCAATCCGCCGGCCTCGATGTTCCTCCATTTGTGCCGCTGATCAATGAGGCTGACGTGCGCGACTTTATGGACCGCGTGCCGGCCCCCTGGATCATCAAGCCGCGTTCGGACGTCTCCGCCATCGGTATTCGAAAAGTGGACCAGGCTGAGGAAGTTTGGAATGTGATGGCGGAGCGCAACCGGCGTGAGAACCTTGGGGAACGTGCGAGCTATTATTTGTTGGCGCAATTCATTCCGGGTGAAGTGTTCCACGTTGATTCGATCGTGAAAGATGGCCGGGTGATATTTGCCGGCGCTAACCGGTATGGACGGCCGCCGCTGGAAGTGGCCCATGGGGGAGGCGCCTACATTTCGCGGACCGTGGCGCACAATTCGGATCACCAGAAGCAGCTCTTGAATTGCAACCGGCAGCTGATCAAGACGCTAAAACTCGAACGCGGAGCAGCGCATGCGGAGTTCATCAAGAGCGATGCCGATGGCAAATTTTATTTTCTCGAGATTGCCGCGCGCGTTGGGGGAGCTTACATCGCCGAGGTTTTGGAAGCGGCTACCGGAGTAAACCTTTGGCGCGAGTGGGCTCGGCTGGAAGTGGACGGGCACGAGGCGGCAGGTGCAAAGCAGAAGCCCGACCGTCAGGGAGGGCTTGGGAGTTACAAACTCAAGCGCCCTCGTAACGAATACGCCGGCATCGTCTTGTCACTATCAAAACAGGAATCGCCCGACACATCTGCTTATGACGATCCGGAGATCGTCTATCGCGTGAAGAAGCGGCATCATGCAGGATTAATTGTGAGGTCGAAGAAACTCACGCGAGTTGAAGAATTGTTGACAGATTATGGCGCGCGCTTCGCCGAGGATTTCACCGCGGTTGTGCCGCCGCTTGAAAAAGCTGAGTGACTCGCCTACGCGCGCGCGTCAGGTTTCTTCAATCCCCAAATGTCCGCAGTGATCTTTTCTGCGTAATGCACGAATGCCTCACCCTCCGGCACCGGCAGGCCTTGCGCTTCGATCATGCTCGATTCCAGCGAGACGAGTTGAGCACTCTGCAACGGCCAGCGTGGATGATGAATGCGCGCGCGCCGAACTGCACCGCGATGTTTGCTGTAAAGACTGTAACGCTCGGTAAGGAAAAACTCGCGAGAGCCGGGTTGCGACTCTTGAAGTTTTTCACCGATGGTCCAGGTCGCTGCGAACGCCGCCGGAGCACCACGTTTGTCTTCACGCATTGACGAGTAAGTAATCGTCTCGCGGGTTTGCTGTAAGGCCATCCGCGCTTTGAAATAAGGCAGGCTGTAAAACTTTCGCGCGCCCCACACCGCCAGTTTATTTTCCGCATCGAGGGATAAAAACCAAACTCCGGGTACGCCTCGATAGGTGACATAGGTGCGCACGTTGAGCTCGTGAAAAGCGCTTGTGCCGGGAACCGGGGGCAGAAACGATGCGCGAATCCCCCACATCGTAAAGGGAATCACACCTATCCAGGCGGACCCGTCAAAGGTGTCGATCTCCAGCTCTGCCGGAACAAGTTGCCGAAGCTGGCGCGCGTCCATGCGCCAATGCATGAAGAGCAGCTTGCCCCATTGCTGCCGCATAAGCGGTAGGCCGGGAGGGCGCTGGTGACTGGTTTGTGTGTGGTTGATGGACGTCATGCTTACGATAGTGTGCTGGATCACAGCAGAACCCCGACCGTGAGGGAGGGCTCCTCATGGCCGGGCTCCTACTATTATTTCAGGCAAGGACCCTCCTAGACTATCGAGCTTCTATCTCATTGCGGGTAGAGAGCCCTCCCTCACGGTCGGGCTTCCGCTTTGAACGGATCGCTGCTCTCCCAAGTTTACTTCAAATATTTATCAACCCAGCCAAGCACGGTGTGATACCAAAGCTGCGAGTTCTGCGGCTTCAAAACCCAGTGGCCCTCATCCGGGAAGATTAAGAGCTTGGAGTCAACGCCTTTCCGCTGCACTGCGGTGAAGAGCGCCAGGCCTTCGCTGATGGGCACTCGAAAATCGAGTTCGCCATGGACGATCAGGATTGGGGTCTTAAAATTCGCGGCGGAGTTGTGCGGCGACCAGCGTTCATACATCGCTTTGTTGGTCCAGGGTGTGCCCTTAAACTCCCAATCAGTAAACCAAAGCTCTTCGGTACCGCCGTACATGCTCGTCAGGTTGTAGACGCCGTCGTGCGATACCAAAACTTTGAAGTGAGCGCGCGGATCGGTGTTGTGACCTTCGATCCAATTAATCATGTAACCACCATAAGACGCGCCCGCTGCGCCCACGCGGTTCCGATCGATAAATGAATTGCGCCGGATCACTTCGGCCACACCGTTCATCAGATCCGTGTAGACCTTGCCGCCCCAATCGCCGCTGATCTCGTCAACGAATTTCTGGCCATATCCGGTTGAGCCGCGCGGGTTGGGCGCAAACACGACGTACCCGGCATCGGCGAATAACTGCGGATTCCAGCGATAGCTCCAGCTGTTGTTCCACGCGCCTTGCGGTCCACCGTGAATCAGGACCATCAGCGGATATTTTTTCGCTGCGTCGAAACCAGCCGGCTTTACCACGAAGCCGTGAATCTTCGCGCCGAGCGCGCCGTTCCAATCCATTTCCTCGGCGTCTTTGAAATTGAAAGTGTCAACCGTTTGTTTGTTGACGCGGGTCAGGGCAATCACGCTGCCGCCGTTACCCCGATAGACTTCCGGGGGCGACGCCAGGGAACTGCTTGAAAAAACAAAGGTGCCGTCCGGCGCAACCTGCAAATTTCCGGCAAATACGTCGCCGACAACTTTTTCCACGCGACCGCCGCCGCGGGCGACCTTGTAGATTGGTTGACGGCCTCTCTCGCCGGCGGTGAAGTAGACCGTGTTGTCGTCGGATGACAAAGCGATCTCTTCCACCTGCAGGTCGAAGCCGCGCGTGATTTCGGTGCTGGTTCCGGTCGCGCGGTTGTAGTTCATCAGTCGCCAGCGATCGGCCTCGAAGCCCGCGGTCGCTTGCGATCGATAAAGGATCGACTTGCCGTCACGCGTGTAAACCGGACCCACGTCGTAGCCGCGGTTGTTGGCCGTGATGTTTTTAGCCGCGCCGCCGCTGAGCGAAACAGTGTAGATGTCGCTGTTGGTGGACGCTGCTTCCACCTTGTCCGGATTGCGGATGAAAGCGATCTCTTTGCCATCGGGTGAAAATGCGTAGTCAACGCTTGAGCTCGCGGCGTAGGGTGGCGAATCAAAGTCTCCGGGTGTGAGTTCACGCGCCACACCGCCATTGCTCATCACCACGAAAAGATGCGTGCGCTTTACGTCGCGCCATTCGTCCCAGTGCCGAAACAACAGTCGTTCGGTAATGTGGGCCTTCACTTTGCTGGCTTCGGCCGCTTCGTCTTTGCGCTTGTTGCACGCATCGTCATTGCAATCGGGATAGACGTCGGAAGTAAACGCGATCCATTTACCATCAGGCGACCACACTGGCCCACCCGCCCCGGTGGAGATATTGGTCACCTGGTGTTTGTCATCGCCGTCCCAATCCATGGTCCAGAGTTGGCTGCCGGTGACGAAGGCGATCTTCTTTCCATCTGGCGACCAGCGCGGCGCTGACGAGGATTTGTCACCGGTCGTCAACTGTTTGACTTCGCCGCCGGCGATCGAGACGAGGTAGATCTGATTGAGCACGCGATTGCCGTCAAAGTTCACATCGCCAATCGTGAAGGCTACGTATTTGCCGTCGGGCGACAAGCGTGGATCGGCCACGCGTCTGACCTTCATCATGTCTTCAATAGTGAACGCGCGGTTTTGTTGAGCGCTGATGCTCGCGACCAATGCGAGCGACCAGACAGCTATAGTTAGAGCGACGACGAAGCGTTTCATAAAGCCCCCTCAGACTTGCGATAAGATTTTTGGGAAAACACCGCCATTATTACACGTCGCAACTTCGGAAGGCCATTCAGTGTGGTTACCGGAGACCAAAGCAGAGGCCCGACCGTGAGGGAG